>VGTL01000022.1 GCA_016874675.1 Methanobacteriota archaeon
AGGGGGTGGCCCAGCTCACCCCCTCAAGCTCGCACAAACGGTTTAATTAGATTGACCGCAATCCAAGGCTGGACAGGGGTCCCTACGGGATTGACACTGGACTCGGCTGGCTTTCAAGGGAGGGTTCGGGGTTCAGGTGTCAGGGACGGGCGCTGATCGACACCCGTGCCCCGAACCCTCGTCGTCCTCCCCTGAACCCTGTACCCTCCCGCTTCCCCCAGCACCCGGCACCCCGCACCCTGAGTTCACCTCAGTCCTCGCCGCCCGTGTCCGGCATCGGCGGTTTCTTGCCCCCGCCGGGCAGGCCGCCCGACTTGGCGGCTATGACGTCGTCTATCCTGAGCACCATCGAGGCCGCCTCGGCCGCCGACTGGATGGCCTGCTTTCCCAGCCGGAGGGGCTCGACGACGTTCTCCTCACGCATGTCCACGATCTTCCCGGTGAACACATTGACGCCGGCGTTCCTCCGGCCGGCCTTGTGGGCCTTTCGCAGCTCGATGAGGATGTCTATCGGGTCCAGGCCGGCGTTCTCCGCGAGCACGCGGGGGACCACCTCCATCGCGTCGGCGAAGGCCGATATCGCCATCTGCTCCCGGCCCCCCACGGAGGAGGAGAACTCGCGAAGCCCCAGGGCCACCTCCATGGCGGCCGAGCCGCCGCCGGTGCTGATCCGTCCGTCCTCCACCGCGGCCGCCACCACGCTGAGCGCATCGTGCAATGAGCGCTCCATCTCGTCCACGACGTGCTCCGTGCCGCCCCGCAGGAGGATGGAGACCGCCCGGGCCTTCTCGCAGTCGGTGACGAACGTCATGCGGTCGTCGCCTATCTTGCGCTCCTCGACCAGCCCGGCCCGGCCCAAATCGTCCTTGGACAGGTCCTCGAGCCGGGAGACCATGCGGGCGCCGGTGGCCTTCGAAAGCTTCTCCATGTCGGAGCGCTTGCACCTCCGGGCGGCGTAGATCCCGGCCTTCGCGAGGTAGTGCTGGACCAGGTCGTCGATGCCCTTCTGGCAGAAGACCGCGGTCGCCCCGGCCTCCTTCAACCGGTCGGCCATCCGCCTGAGGCTCTTCTCCTCCGCATCGAGGAAGGCCTGCCTCTGCCCGGCCTTGCGTATCTCTATCTTCGCGTCGACCTCGGTCTTCTTTATCTCGAGGGCGCAGTCCAGAAGGGCCACCGAGGCCTTCTCCAACCGCTTGGGCATCGCCGGGCTCACCGCCTCCTTGTCGACGATGATGCCCTGGACGAGGACGGAGTCCTCCACCGCCCCGCCGTGCTTCTTGGTCACCAGGATGTTGTCGAGGTCCACGGCGGCGCGGCCCCCGGTGGTCTCGGCCACCGACCGGACGGCGTCGACCGCGATGTCCGACAGGAGCTCCTTGGAGCCTGAGGAGCTTTTGGAGGCTATCGAGGTCATGGCGAGCTTGCGCAACGTCTCCCTGTCCGAGACCGCCACCTTCTCGGCCGCCGAGTCGAGTATCTCGAGCGCCCTGTCGGCGGCCATGCGGAAGCCCGCGGTTATGACGGTCGGGTGCACGTTCTGCCCGATGAGCTCCTCGGAGCGCTTGAGGAGCTCGCCGGCCAGTATGACCGCCGTGGTGGTCCCGTCCCCGACCTCCTGGTCCTGGGCCTTGGCGACCTCCACCATCATCTTGGCCGCCGGGTGCTCGATGTCGACCTCCTTGAGGATGGTCACACCGTCGTTCGTGATGACCACGTCGCCCATGGAGTCCACGAGCATCTTGTCCATCCCCCGCGGGCCCAGGGTGCTTCTGACGGCGTCGGCGACCGCCCTGGCCGCCGTGATGTTGCCGAAGACCGCTCCCTTGCCCTTCTCCCTCTTGCTCCCGTCCTTCAGTATCAGCACCGGAACCTGCTGGCCCATCATTTCCATACCTCCATGCTATCGTTGCATCGTTGCGGGGCGCAAGGCGCGAGGCGCAGGGCGCAAGGCGCGAGGGACAAGGAAAGTGGCGCAAGGTGAAAGAGGGAGATCCCCCGTTCCCCCCTTGCGCCCTGTCCTCGTGCCTCGCGCCCTCGCCCCTTGCGCCCTGCGCCTCGCGCCTTGCGCCTTCCGATCATCCCATCCCCATGCCCGGCGAGCACCCTCCGGGCGGGCAGGAGCCCCCGGGGGCCCCCTTCCCGGCGTCCTTGGAGACGTCCTTCGCCGCTATAACGTCGTCTACCCTCAGCACCATTATCGCCGCCTCCGTGGCCGACTTTATCGCCTGCCGGCCCACGCGCAGTGGCTCCATCACGTTGAGTTTGGCCATGTCCTCGACCTTCCCCGAGAAGACATTGACGCCGGCGTTGCGCTCCTTGTTCTTGTGGGCCCGCCTAAGCTCGATGAGCAGGTCTATCGGGTCGAGCCCGGCGTTCTCGGCGAGCGTGCGGGGAAGCACCTCGAACGCCGAGGCATACGCGTCTATTGCGAGCTGCTCCCTGCCCCCGACCGAGGCGGCGAAGTCGCGCAACCTGAGCGCGACCTCCATCGCAGCGGCACCGGCACCGGTGTAGGCCTTGCCGTCCTCCACGACGTCGGAGACCACGCTGAGCGCGTCGTGGAGCGACCGGTCCATCTCGTCGACGACGTGCTCGGTCCCGCCACGAACGAGGACGGTCACGGCCTTTGCCGAGGGGCATTCGGTGACGAACGTCATGGGGTCGGAGCCTATCCTGCGCTCCTCCACCCGGCCGGCCTTCCCCAGGTCCCCCTTCGATATGTCCGCTATGCGCGAAACTATCGAGCCGCCGGTCGCCCTGGCGAGCTTCTCGAGGTCGGACTTCTTGGCCCGGCGGACCGCCATGATCCCGGCCTTGGCGAGGTGGTGCTGGGCGAGCTCGTCGATGCCCTTCTGGCATATCACCACATTGGCGCCGCTGTCCCGCACCTTCCCGACCATGTCCCTCAGGGCGGCCTCCTCCTCGGCGAGGAACAATTGGAGGCTGTCGGGGTCCCCGATGGTTATCTTGGCGTCTATCTCGGTCTTCTTTATCTCGAGCGCGGCGTCCAGGAGGAGCACCCGGGCCCCGGTCACGAGCCGGGGCATGGAGGCGTGGACGACCTCCTTGTCGATGATCATGCCGTCGACGAGCTGGGTGTCGCGGGTCGAGCCGCCGTGCTTCTTGACGATGGAAATGTTGTCCAGGTCGGCCCGGCGCCTCGTGCCGCGCTTTTCGGCCACGGCCAGCACCGCCCGGACCGCGATGTCAGATAGCATCTCGCGTATCCCGGCGACGCTCTTGCTCATCATGGCCGTGTTGGCGATGGCCCTGAGCTTGCGGGCGTCCTCGGCGTCCACCTTCTCCGAGACCTCCTCGAGGACCTTGAGCGCCCTTTCCGAGGCCAGCTTGTATCCGGCCGTGACCGTGGTCGGGTGGATGTTCTTCTCTATCAGCGTTTCGGCCTGCTTGAGGAGCTCCCCGGCCAGTATGACGGCCGTGGTGGTCCCGTCGCCCGACTCGGTGTCCTGCACCTTGGCGATCTCGACCATCATCTTGGCGGCCGGGTGGGAGACGTCGAGTTCCTTGAGAATCGTCGCGCCGTCGTTCGTGATAACGATGTCCCCCATCGAGTCGACCATCATCTTGTCCATGCCCTTCGGGCCGAGGGTGCTGCGGACCGTGTCCGAGATGGCTCGCGCCGCGGCGATGTTGTTGCGGTGGGCGCCCTTTCCCTGCTCCCTCTGCGTCCCTTCCTTGAGAATGAAGACCGGCTGTCCCTGCATCATGCCTGCACCCTCCTGCGGGGGAGGTGGGTATAATTGTGGTTCTATATAGAGATTTCCTAACTTGCTCCTCCCGTGTTCTCCGTCGGTTGCGCACCGGCCGCCGCCAAGGCGGCCCCCGGGCAAAGTTAATTAATCGGCAAACCAATCCGAGGATGCCGTTCGTGCCGGGCGGGAGATGGTTTGGATGGGCAAGTGCAAGAACTGCGGGGTGGAGATGGGTCCCGAGGAGACCTGCGTGTTTGCGACCTTCAAGACCAGTGTCGGAGGCCAGGAGGTGGTGGTGTGCTGCCGCAAGTGCGCCTCCGAGCTCGAGGAGGAGTCCGCCCACTCGGCCGTGCTGGAGATCAAGGAGGAGGCCAGGCCGGTGGAGGCCCCAATCGCCCCGGCCGAAGCCGCCCCCGGCCAGGTCGCTGCCGGCGCGCCGGCCGCCCGGCCCTCCGCCAAGCGGAAGCGCCCGGCGCCGAAACGGCCTGTCGCAAGGGCCAGGCGGCCCGTCAGGAAGAAGGGCGGGGCCGCAGTGCGAAGGAGACCAAAAAAGGGGGCCCGGAAGCCAAAGCGCGGCGCCGGGAAGGTCAGGAGGGCCGGAAAGCCCAGGAAGGCCGGCAAGCCGACGATGGCCGGCAAGGCCCGAAGGCCGGTCCGAATGTCCGTACGGAAGAAGCGCCGGTGAGCTGGCCGCCGGGGCATGTCGGGTCTAATCCAGGTCCTCTTCCTCTTCGGTCCCCTCGCCCTTTCCCTCTGTCCCGGTATCGGGCCGCTCCTTCTTCGGGGGCTTTCCCAGGGGAACGAATGTGGGAGGGACGCGCTGCTGTCCCTTGAAGAAGAGGCCCGGGTCGGGCTCCTCGGCCGACTGGTCCTCTTGCCACTCCTGCCTGCGCTTCTGGGCCTTGACCAGCTTGCTGAGCTTGTCCCTCATCTCGGGCGAAAGCGATTCCGGGCTGGTCCCGCCCAGGTCGAGGATCCTCTGCTCCTCGGGCAGTCTCTCGACGGAACCCCCGGAGGGCTCCCCCGTGGTCTCCGACCCGGCAGGCTCCGCGGTCGGGGCTGGGGCAGTTGCTGGGGGCGCCACCGCGGCCGGCCTCCCGGTGACCGGGCCGGGCTGCGCAACCTCGATCGGGGGCAGGGAGGCCGGCGGGGCCGGAAGCGGCCTCCCCGGGGCATCGGTCACGGCGGCGCCCTTGCGAAGGAGCGACTGCGCCGCTGCCCGGTTCCCGGTTCCCAGGGCGTCCGCCTCCTCGATGATCTCCCCGAGGATGACGCTGAACTGCCGATGGTAGCTCCGCGGGAGCTGCCTCTTGATGGCGCGAAGGAGCATCTCGTCGAAATCCTCCCCCATCCCCGAGTTCCGTATCGCCTCCTCCAATATCTCCCGGTCGGTCTCCCTCATCGTCCCGATGCCCCTCGGCCATTCAAATCCCATTTATTAGTATATAATGTTTGGCTGATGGATCCTGAGAGTTCTCCCCCGCTGCCCGTTGCCCGTTACCCGCCGCCCTCTGCCCTTTGCCCTCTCTTCCGTCCCGGCACCCGGCCCTCTGCACCCCGCACCCTGCACCCAGCACCCTGCGCGCTTCAAGCGTCCCGACCGCGCAGCGGTCCCGCCTCGCCGAAGTCGAGCAGGCCTTTCCCGGTCGCGGCGATTATCCGGAAACCGTCCCGGTCCAGGGCGCGAAGGACTGGCGAAAGGAGCCCCCCTCTCAGTATGTCCGAGCCTGCTGCGATGGGGCTCAGGGCGGGGAGCACCAGCGTCCCGCTGGCGATGTCGTGGACGAACGCCGGGGCCGAGGCCCGCCCGCCCACGCCGTCCCTTATGCGGAGCGCCGGGTGCTCGTGGGCGACCACGGTCCCTGAGAGGCCCCCCTCGGGCGGGGATCGCCGGCAGCGACCGGTGGTCGTTCATCCCCTGCCATCGGAGCCCTTGCCCTTCTTCCGGTCGCGCACGACCTCGTCGTCGGCGCTGTCGCTCACGATGAGCGGGCCCATGTACATGCAGTCCTTGCAGTAGTACTTGTAGCCGGTGATGAGCCCCGCCTCGTACACCACCTCGTCGCTGCCGCACTGGGGGCAGCGCAGCACCGTCGGCCGCTTCCTGGTCCTCTTGGTCCCCTTGAGGTCCCTTATCCTCATTGCCTTCTCACCCCTGTGGAGCGCCTTTCTTCCTCCCGGTCGCAGCTTTCGGGCCCGTTCCCGCGGGCGGGGCGGGCGCGGGCGCCCTGAGCATGATGAGCCCCCTCGAGAGCAGGATTTCCAAAAACGCGGTAACTCGCTTGAGGACCGGCTCGATCCGCTCCCTGTACTTGCGGTCCAGCTCCCCGCAGATGGCGGCGACGTCGTGACGGCCGTCGCAGAGGAGCCATATGTCCGAGCCGGGCCCGTCGAGCTTGCGCCGGATGATTGGAGAGCCGCCCACCCTCTTCATCAGCCAGCGCTCCCAGCCCTTGAGGTTCTTGGCGTGGGTGATCGTGACCAGCCCCTTCCCGTCCACCGTCCATTCCATCTGCGCCTCGTTGCGCACCGGGACCGCGGCGAGTATCCTCCGGAAACGCGGGGGCACCACGTCGAGGGGGATGCCCTTGCTCCGGCGCCCCCTCCCCGCCCTGGCGCTCAAGGCATCACCATAACCAGGGCGACGAAGGTCAGCGTCGAGGCGACACCCAGCAGGGCGAAAAGCTGGGTCCGGGCGCGGTCCTGCCAGACATTGCGGGAGACCCAGGTGAGCAGGCCGAAAGCCAGCGAGAGGGCCAAAAGCAGCGCCAAGAGCGCGAGCGGCGGTTCCAGGGACGCCATCCGTTATCGCCATCTCAAACCTCTGGAGGATATTTATCCTATTTGGTCACGGGGCGGGGGAAAAGGCAGCAAGGGAGCAAGGCAGCAAGGGAAGGGAGGAAGGCAGGAAGGGAGCAAGGGAGCAAGGGGACGAAACGACCAGTCGTCCCCTTGCTGCCCTGCTGCCTTGCTGCCTTCCTTCCCGCTCCCCGCTCCCCGCTCCCTGTTCCTGGATTAGAAACCGCACCAATAATGGAGAATACCATTTGGCGTAGGATTAGAAACCACACCAGAAAAGGTTTTTTACCCAATACAGCCATATATATTTCCCCGGAGAGATGTCGCGATGAGCGCGCGAACGCTTACATGTGCCGGGATTGTTATGATCGCAGCGGTTCTGGTCCTGGGGGCCCTCATGCCCGCCGGGTCCGCGGGTGAGGGCCGGGCACCCGACCGGGCCGGCGCCAAGACAATGGTGATGTGGCTCCACTACGACCCGACCAGCCCGACGGTGAACGGGAAGGCGACCCAGCTCACCTTCAACACCAGCATGTACTGGACGAAGACCAACTACACCATCGACGGCGACAAGAACCTGCAGATGGACTTCTACATGGTGCCCCCGCTCGCCGCCGCCGTCACGGTGGAGGGGACCGTCACGGTCGGGTTCTGGGGCAACTACTCCGGTTCCAACAACAACTTCCAGACCGCCGTCCAGGTATCGGAGCGCTCGAGCTCCGGCAGCGAGAACTGGAGCTCCACGACCTACAACTTCAACTACAACCCCGCCTCCGCCCCGCAGTACTACTCTTTCGACTGCACCAACTTCCAGCACACCTTCGCCACCGGGTCCACGATTCACCTGAACATCCAGGTGAGCGGCGGAAGCGGCATCTACAAGGCCGTCTACATCGACACGGTCACCAACAACAGCCGCCTGATACTGCCCTGCAATGACTACATGGAGGCAGCCTCCATCAATACCTTCGACTACCTGGGCAACCCGAAGGCCGGCTTCCAGACCAACGAGCAAAACACCACCGTGATAATGCGCGCCACGGTCAACGCCCCGTTCGGGGGCTACGACGTGCGCTGGTCCAACCTGACTCTCCAGGGGCCGGCCGGGACCAAGATCCTCGACAACGCCTCCATGACCAAGGTCGAGGGGACGCCGGTCTCGTTCGCCAACACCTACGAGGCCTCCTGGAACTACAGCGGCGCCGCGCCCGGAAGGTACAACATAACGGTGTTCGCGTTGGACAACAACGGCTACTACTATTGCTTCTACTTCATGAACTACAACTACGGCTCCTATCTCGTGACCAACACCAGCTTCTTCTTCATAGGGTCGCCGCGCTTCATCAACGTGCAGGCGGTGGACTCCACCGGCGTTCCGCTCGACGGGGCCGAGGTCCGGTCGACCGTGCTCTCGCAGGTCATCGCAAGCAACCTGACGAACCGGACCGGGCACGCCAACCTCACGATGCAGCCCGGGCCCTACCGCTTCGTCGTCATGTGGAGGGGCGTGCCCGTCTCGGACGAGCCGGTCGACGTGACGGACAACCGGACGGCCGACGACCCCCTCGTCATACGGTGCTGGGTCTACTACCCCGCGTTCAGGGCCCTGGACAGCCGCCTCCTCCCACTCGTGGACGCCGCGATCTATATCCACTACCCCAACGGCACCGCATCGATTCTGCCGTTCAGGACCGACCAAAGCGGCACCATCGACCTCGTGCAGGCGCCCCGCGGGCCCTACGCGCTGAGCGTGGTCTGGGGAGGGCTGGAGGTCAACCGGACCGTCATTATCGCGGACGGCAACCTGACCTACGACGTCAACTGCGCGGTGTACTACCTGCTGGTCAAGGCGGTCGACCCCCACGGCGCCCCCGTGCCCAGCGCCCAGGTCGCGATCTACTACAACACGACCGGCATACTGGCCGACTCCCGGCTCACCGGGCCGGACGGAAGCGTGGAGTTCCGCCTGCCCCGGCACCTCTACGACATCACCGTCCACTGGTACGAGGCGGTGGTCTTCCAGGGACGCGCCGAGCCACTGCTGGACGGGGACCGGGAGCTCACCGTCGTGTGCGGGATATTCTACCTGACCGTCCGGTCGGTCGACTCGGCCTGGGTGCCCCTCGAGAACGCCCTCGCGGTCGTCTCCATCGGCGCCAGCTCCAAGGTGCTGGACACCCGGCTGAGCGACGGCGACGGCGAGGTGACCGTGAAGGCCCCCGCCGGCCTCTACAACATCACGGTCTCCTGGCAGGACATCACGGTCTTCGAGGGAACCGGCATCGAGGTGCAGGCGGATTCCACCTACACGGCCCGCTGCAACGTGTTCTATCTCACGGTCACCGCGGTGGACGCCAAGGGCGTGCCGGTCGAGAATGTCCAGGTCCTTGCCGTCTCCGTGCAGACCGGGAAGCTCCTGGACTCGCGCACGAGCGGCCCGGACGGCAGCCTCATCAGCCGGCTGCCGGCGGCCGAGCTCGCGCTCGCGGCGCGCTGGCAGGACGTCGTGGTCAACACCACGCCCTCCTACATGCTGGCCGGCAACGGCACGCTGGAGCTCCGCTGCTCCATATTTTACCTGACGGTGGAGGCGCTAGACAGCCGTGGTGTCCCCGTGCAGGCGGTGCAGGTGAAGTCCAGCCTCGTCTCGAGCCAGAAGCTTTTGGACGTCCAGTCCACCGACGGCAGCGGACGGTGCGTCTCGCGATTGCCCGGAGCGGAGATCTCCATCCAGGCGTTCTGGCAGGACGCGCTGGTCAACACCACGCCCTCGTACTACCTGGCGGGGGACGGGAACGGCGAGGCATTCCTCACGCTGGAATGCCGGGTGTACTATCTCGAGGTGGTCGCGGTCGACTCCCGGGCCGTCGCGCTCGAGGACGCCTTCGTGACCGTCTACCTTGCGACCGGCCGGCAGCTCGAGACGCGCCTTTCGGACGATAACGGCTCCGTGACCGTGCGCGTGCCGGTGGGACCGGTCGATGTGACCGTTACCTGGTCGGACGTCGTGGTCGCCGTGGTGAGCGGGCACGAGGTCGCCGAGGACCATCGCCTGACCGTCGGATGCTCGGTGTACTACCTCGACGTCACGATAACCGACTCGCAGGACAGGACGGTCTCCAACGCCCAGGTGACGTTCAAGCGCCTCTCGACCCGCAAGACCATGGGCACCCTGACCACCGGGTTCCACGGCACCGCGACCTTCAGGCTGCCGGCCGAGGGCTACAACGTGACCGTCATATGGCAGGACCAGCTGGTCAGCCCGGTGACGCGCATCACGCTCTCCCAGGACGGCAACCTCACGGTGAAGTGCCTGATATTCTACCTGACCGCCAAGCCGGTGGACTCCAAGGGCCTGCCGCTCGAGAACGCCACGGTGGTCTTCCGGCAGGAGCTCACCGGGAACATCCTCGACACGCAAGTCACCGGCAAGGACGGCATCGTCACCGCCCGCCTGCCCGTCGGCCTGCACACCATCGTGGTGAGCTGGAAGGACGTCGAGGTGAGCACCACGACCGGGTACGACCTCCAGGCGGACGTCCCCCAGACAAACCCCCTGATCATCAATTGCCGCGTCTTCTACCTGACGGTCAACCCGAAGGACGTGGACGGGGTCCCGCTCTCGGACGCCGAGGTGCTGGTCTACCCGGCGGGGCAGCCCGACCTCCTCAGCTCCAACACCACCAACTACCTGGGGCAGGCTGTCTTCAGGCTTCCGGCGCAGGGCTACGACATCCGCGTCTCCTGGAGGGCCGTGGAGGTCTGCACCAGTGGCGGCTATGCCCTCGTCGCGGACGCCCTGCTGCCCCTCGACTGCAAGGTCTACTATCTCACCGTCAGGGTGGTCGACAGGGACGGCAACGGCCTGGAGGGGGTCCAGCTCACCGTCTTCAGCCTGAAAAACGGGCTGGCGATGGATGTGATGGACTCGGCCGCGACCAACGGGACCGCCAGGCATGTCTTTCGGCTTCCGGTCGGCGAGTACAGGGTGGGAGCGCGGCTGAAGACGACCTACCTGCTGACCCCGATCGACATGGGCACCTCCCGGACGGTCTCCCTGCAGCAGTCGATGTCCCTGAAACTCGCATTCTCGCAGTACCCGGTACCGTTCTACACCACCAATGCCTTCTTCGTCGCCCTGCTGGTCGTGCTGTTGATCATCATGGCGGCGACGATGGTGTATTATGTCTACCGCAAGTTCGGCCGGCGCGGCGCGGCCGCCGCCGGGGAACCGGAGGGCGGGGAGGAGGAAGGCGGCGCCGCGCCCGGTGAGACCGAGGAGGAACGGCACGAAGGGGAGGACGAGGAGCCAGGCGACGAGAAGGTGGCGGACGGGGAGCCGGAGGATAGGGAGGGGGGGGACGAAGAGACCGGGGACAGGGAGGCGGAGGACAAGGAGGCGGAGGACAGGGAAAGCCGGGAAGAGGAAGCCGAGGATGAGGCAGGGCCTGATAAAGGGGAGAAGTTGGATATTGGGGCTCCGCAAAAGGCGCCCGCCGCCCCGCCCGCCCCTCCCGCGCCCAAGACCCCTGCCTCACCCGCCGCCCCGGCCGCCCCTCCCACTTCCACCCAGGCCCAGAAGCCCCCGGCCAAGGCCACCGAGGATGGCAAGGACGTGGTCGAGGCCATAGACGATATACTGAAAGGGCTTGACGAATAAGGAAGAAGATGGGCGGCGGGCAGCGGGCAGCGGGCAGCAGGGACGCGTCGTGACCATTTCCCCGCTGCCCGCTGCCCGATGCCCGCTGCCCCACCGCTGCCCGCTGCCCGTTGCCCCTTCCTCCCGCTGCCCCCAGTCTCTTCCCACCCCTAAACCCTTTTATCCCCAAGTGGTATTCCGCGCCGATGGGCGCGGCAAAGACGCTGGCCGAGTACCTCAAGCTGGCCCGCTCGTTCAACCTGGCCCTGACGGCCGTGGCGCCCGTGCTGGGTGCCCTCTCGATGGGGGAGGCCGACCTTCTGCGCCTCTCCCTGCTGTTCCTGGTCGGCGCCGGTGCCCACATCTACGGCTTCGTCCTCAACGACTACATCGACATGCGCATCGACCGGCTCTCGACCGAGCTGCGCCAGAGGCCGTTGGTCAGCGGGACCATCACGCCCGGCAAGGCGCTTGAGTTCGCCCTGGGCGGCCTGGCGGTGATGGTGGTCGCGGGCTACTACCTGGTGATCGGACATCCCCGCGCCGTGGTCGTTCTCCTGTTCGCGGCGATACTGGCCACCATCTACAACCTGATGAGCAAGCAGCTTGCCGGCATGGACATCTTCGTCGCGAGCGCAGTGTTCTTCCTTTGCGTCTTCGGGGCGGTCTCGGCGGCCCCGGACAACGAGATCCTGTTCGTCAGCCGGCTGGGCTGGGTGGTGTGCACCCTCGGCGGGCTCCAGGTCCTCTTCATGAACATCGTCGCCGGGGGGCTCAAGGACATCGACCACGACTCCCGGGGCGGGGGCCGCACGATCGCGGTGGCGCTGGGCTGCAGGGTGCGGCCGGAGGACGGCTCAATGGACATCGCGCCCTCTTTTAGGAATCTGGCATACCTCATCCAGCTCGTGTTCCTCCTGTTCCTGTTCTCGCCGTTCGTGCTGGGAGTGCTGGGCGGCCCGCCGGTCCAGCTCGCGGTCGTTCTCGCCTTCCTTTTCGCCATATCGGGTGCGATGCTCCTCGTCTCCCGGCGGCTGCTCAACCAGACCCGCTTCGTCCGGGGCGACATGCGCCGCCTCATCGGGACGCACTACATCCTGAACTTCATCCTGGTTCCGATAATGCTCTTCCCCTTCAACCCCTACATCCTGCTGCTGGCGGCGGTGCCGCCGCTGGGGTTCGTGCTCTCCAACGCCGCTCTGGCCGGGGACGCGATGAAGCCGAAGACTATGTAGTGGGCTAGAGGGGTAAGACGCAAGGGGCAAGGGGACGGTGAGCGGGCAGCGGGGAGCGGGGGGATCAGGCAGCGGGGAGGGTGCAGGGTGCACGGTGCAGGGTGCACGGTGCAGGGTGCGGGGTGCGGGTGGCAGGGTGCTGGGGCGGGGTGATGGATACGGGATGCGGGAGGGCGGATGAGCGGGACGGATGAGGAGGGGAGGAGGCGACCGAGGGCGAGGGCGGTGAAGCTCCTGCTGCTCTTTGGCATCATCAGCCTTCTTGGCGATCTCATCTACGAGGGCGCAAGGAGCGTGAACGGGCCCTTCCTGAACCTCCTGGGGGTGAACGCCGCGGTGGTCGGGCTGGTCGCCGGCGCCGGGGAGCTCCTCGGCTACGGGCTGCGCCTGGCATCGGGATACCTCTCCGACCGGACGCGCTCGTACTGGGCATTCACCTTCCTGGGCTACGGGCTGCTCCTCTCCGTGCCGATGCTCGCCCTGTCGGGCGTCTGGCAGGTCGCCGCATTCCTAATCATCCTGGAGCGCGTCGGCAAGGCGATTCGCAGCCCCGCAAAGGACACCATCGTCTCCCGGTCGGCAAAGCCCGTCGGTACCGGCTGGGGCTTCGCCATCGTGGAGGTGCTGGACCAGATTGGCGCGGTGGCGGGGCCCCTCATCTTCACGGCAGTCTTCCTGGCCATCGGGGCCGGCGCCGGGACTGTGGCGGGTTACCAGAGGGGGTACCTCGCGCTGGGCGTCCCATTCGTACTGCTGATACTGGTCCTGGTCTACGCCTTCCTCACCATCCGCGACCCGGGCAGGCTCGAGGCGGCCGCGGGTCACCCCGACGGACCGGACCGGCTCTCGCGGACCTTCCGGCTCTACGCGGCGTTCACCTTCATGTCCGCGTTCGGCCTCGTGAGCTTCGTGCTGATAGGATACCACATCAAGGCCCGCGCTCTCGCCCCGGACGTCTGGATCCCGCTGTTCTACGCTGCGGCCATGCTCGTCGACGCCGGGGCGGCGCTGGCCGTGGGCCGGCTCTACGACCGCGAGAAGCTGCGCCGGAGGAGCGAGGGAGGGGGCCTCCATCTCCTCGTCGTGATACCCCTTCTCACCGCGCCCATCCCGCTACTGGCGTTCTCCGGGAGCGTGTGGCTCGTGGCTGCCGCCGTCGTGCTCTTCGGGATCGTGATGGGCGCCCACGAGACCATCATGAAGGCGGCCATCGCGGACATCACCTCGCTGCGCAAGCGAGGGACCGGGTACGGAATATTCAACGCGAGCTACGGGCTGGCGCTCTTCGCCGGCGCCTCGGTCGCCGGCGTCCTCTACGAAGTCTCCCTTCCTGCCCTGGTCGCGGTGGTGCTGGCGGCCGAGGCCGCGGCGCTCGCGCTGTTCTTCCCGATGACGCGCGCTGTCCGGACCGTGGCGGGGTAGCCCGGCTGCGCCCGGCCGGCACCGGGCGCCCCCCCAGAACCTCCGCTCGAGGACCCCGAGCACGTCGTCGAAGTCCTCATAGGGGATGCAGTCGAGGCCCTCCTTCCGGCAGTGCTCGAGGAGGCCGTCGCGCGCGAAGAGCAGGTCGGCCGACCCGGCGGGGCACCGGTCCGATATCCCGTCGCCTATGTAGACCGTCGAAAAGCCCCTCCGCCGGAAGTCCCGAAGCAGCGCCAGCTTGCACGTTCCGCAGCGGTCGCAGGCGGCGTCGGCGTGGGGGTGCTTGACGATTATCCCGCGGTCCGTGAAGACCGCGCGGTTGGTCCGGTAGCTCGCCCTGATTCCCTTGGACCTCAGGAACTCCCGGATGTAGAAATCGAGCCCCTCGCTGACTATCAAGAGGGGGGTCCCGCGGCGCCGCGCCTCCCGCCGGAGCCTGCGAAAGCCGGCCCGGAGGGGCATCTTGCGCACGTGACGCTCCATTTGCGCCCGAGACGCACGAAGCAGGCCGAACTCCCGCTCCATCGTCTGGCGCAGGGTGATGCGGCCGGAGAGGAGGTCTTGGTCGGCCTTCCTCCACTCCCCCCCGGAGAACTCGTCCAGCAGGGATATCGAGACCTCCCCCACGGTCAGGGTGCCGTCGAAGTCGCACAGTATTGCGGGTCCCCGTCCCAGTCGCCCGTGGCCTGCCACAACCCGGCGCCCGACGCGCCCCCCAGCAGGAAGCACGCGCCCCCGGCGACGGCCAGCAGGCCGGCGATGGTGTTTCGCCCGAAGGCCCTCTCCTCCCGGTCGATGACATGCGCCGGCTTGTCGCCGTAGGTGTATCGCGTCGGGTCGGCCCTTCCGCACCTGACCGCCGGGGTCAGGCTGTATCGAGGGGGGTGTCCGCTCTCCTCCATCGGCAGGCGGGGGGAGCCGCGCGGGCGACGGCGCGGGCTCCAGCATCCTGACGGCTCACACCCCCGTGCGCGTGGCCTCCCTCTTCACCGGGTCCGGGAGGGTGGGCTCGGCGTGCTCCACCTGAGGCTCCGGGGGAGCGCACCAGGGCTCGCCCCCGGCCGACGCGGCGGCCGCCGTCACACGGCCCTCGGCCGGGCGGGCTACCGGAGCGTGTCCCTCCCTGAAGAAATCGGCGTCGACGAGCGTTATTCCCTC
Source organism: Methanobacteriota archaeon (assembly GCA_016874675.1). Classification (GTDB taxonomy): domain Archaea; phylum Thermoplasmatota; class DTKX01; order VGTL01; family VGTL01; genus VGTL01. Next base: position 14,967 of record VGTL01000022.1, read on the forward strand.
CGGGGGCGATACGCCCGAGATGTACCCGTACCAGTAGACCACGACGCCCGGGCCGAAGAGCTTGACGTAGGGTATCAGCTGCTTTTTCAAGTTGCGCTTTATCTCCACGGCATCTCCGAAGTTGGCCTTGGATTCCATCCAGGCGACCCTCCGGCCGCCTATCATCATCGGCTTCATGAAGAGCGCGTCGGGGGTCTTCGTGTACTGCTTCAGGTTCTTGAGGTCCCGCTCGGTCATGAACTTCACCTGCCGCCTGTCCAGCCAGTCGAAGAGCCAGCGCTCCCCGCGGCGGCCCCGCTCCCGCTGCAGCTCCTCCCCGCGGGGCGAGTAGATCACATCGGCGGCCACGGCCCCGGAGATCTCCCGCCGGAGCCGCTGGTCCAGGATGTTCTCCGGGCAGCGGACATGCTGCCAGAACCGCCTCCTGGGCAGCCCCTTGTGCAGGAACAGGAGGTAGGCCAGGAGCACCGGGGGGAAGCAGCTCCGGCGGGCGAGCTCCGTGAGCCCCACCCCGCGGTCGTACTGCGCCGCGATGCGGCCTATCTGGTTCTTGACGACGTAGAAGCGCGCCGTGGCGTCGCGGGTGATGCGCTGCGTGTATATTATGAGCGCCAGCTCCCGCTCGATGCCGTACTCTCGCGAGACCTTGTCGATATCCTCGGGCCCGTTGAGCTCCGAGGAGAGCTTGCGGTACTGGTCCTGGTTCATCCGCACTCTCCTTGGGTCCTTCCCGACCCTCAAGAGGCGGGACGGGTTAATAATCCATTCGCCTGCCCGGGGCCGGCTCGCCGCGGCGCCTGCGGCGCCGGCGGAGCGCGAGGAACAGGGAGGCCATGCCCAACAGGGGGACGAGCGCGTCCCGGAACTCGGGGGCGTGGAGCGGTTGGATGTCCCGGCCGGACGCCGGCGCTCCCGGGCCGTTCTCAGTGCCCGGAGAGGTCCCTGACCCCCGGCCCCCGCCACCGGCCGCGAGGTCGTGTACCACGGCCTCCCCCCGGTCCCGCTGGAGGCTCCAGTCGGTCGTGTAGTAGAACAGGGTGATGTTGCCCCCGGGCGAGCCCAGCGAGGCCAGGGGCAGCCCGGCCTCCAGGCGGTGCTCGTCAGTTCGGGCCTCGATATCGCCGGCGGGGGCCCAGCTCCAATCGGCCCTGCCAGTCCCGGTGAAGCGGTGGAGCCCCTTCTGAAGGACCCGCCCGTACTGTCCGGTGCAGTTGGCCATGTACTCGGCGCCGACGGGAAGCCCCCCGATCGCGTACCCGGTGGCCGGGTCCCCGTCGGTGTCCACGAACACGAAAGCGGAGTCGACCCCGACGAGCGGCGGGAGGACGACCGGTCCGCCCCCGCCCGTGCCGGGCGTGGGGGGAGGCCGGAGCTTCCTCTCGGGGACGCCGGTGCCGCCCATAATCCGTCCGTCCACCCTCAGGTTGATGTAAAGCGAGCCACCATCGGAGGCCGTCCTGAACCCGAGGATGTCCATGCCCGGGGCGTCCACGTCGCCCGCCGGGTCGGGATGCTCCGGGTAGCCGTCCCAGTCCGAGAAGGCCCCGTCGATGACTATCTGGCGGGAGGGTGCTCCGATGTAGGTCAGCGGCAGGGCGCCGGCCTCGACCGAGACGGCCCGGGTGTCCGCGCCGATGTCCCTGCTTCCGTCCAGGCCCAGCCCCACCGCCCGTCCGGTCGCCGCCGCGCCGGAGAGGTCTCCCACGACCGAGAGCACGGTGGCGGTACCGGGGGTGACCGCGATGGCGGGCGACAGGGCGATCGTGAGGGCGCCGCCGGCCAGCCTCCCAGTGGCCCCGGGCACCTCGAAACCGGCGGCGGTCTCAAGCGCGATGCGCGCGAGGTCGCCGTCGGACAGGGCCCCGGCGGCGCGCACCGTGAGGGACGAGACCGACGCGGGCCCCCCGAAAGCCTTGAGCTCCAGCCTGAGCAGGGGCACGGAGTCCGCCCCCGGGGGGGCGCTCTCGGGCCCGGTGCGTGACCAGACCGCGGCCAGCCGCGCCCTCTCGTTGCTCATCACCGGGGCCTGGTCCTGGGCGCCCCTGCCGTTCGAGGAAAGGACGAATATATTGAGCCTGGCTCCGGCCGAAAGCCCCAGGTCGGAGCCCCCGGCCTGGGCCTCGAGCTCCGAGCCGGCCGCCGCGGCCCGGCAGGCCCCGGTGGCCGTGCGGGAGTTCCAGTCGTTGGCCGGCCGGCCGCCGTCACCGCCGAACCTGTAGAGCCCGGCCGCCGAAACCCGGCCGTCGTAGCCGTCTATTATCAGGACGGATTCCGCCCCCACGCTGTCTATCCGGTACCCGGTGGCGGTGTCCTGGTCGGTGTCGAAGAAGGCGTACACGCTGTCCACTCCGCCGCCCGTGCCCGCCAGGGCCTTGCCCTCGAACCTCAGGTACACCGAGACGGACGAGCCGTCCGCCACCATCGCCTGCTCGACGATGTTGATGTCCGGGTCCGGGCAATCGGCGATGTCGTCGGGCATCCGGGGCACGCCCGACCAGTCCGAGAAAGCCCCGTCGATGTGCACGCCCTTCTCGGTGGAAAGGAGCACGAAGTAGAGCCCGGCGACCGAGAGCATGATGACCACCACCGCCGCGGCGATTACAGTACCGGCGCTCCGTCGCCGCCCCGGCGGCGCCTCCCCCATGGCATGGGCCCGCCCGGTGGTGAGGTCCTCGCCGTTGATTATGCCGCGGCCGTTGACCATCCCCCGTCCGTTGACCGCCCCCTCGGCGTCGACGAGCTCTCCGTTCGCCCGGGCCCGCCGGCCGCTCGGGCCGGCGCGGCCGCCCCCCGCCGCCAGCCGCCGTCCGTTGACCATCCCTCCCGCGTTCGTCAGGCCGTTGCCGTTGGAGAGGCCCCGGCGGTTGCGCAGGCCCCGCCCTTTGACCTGCCCGGGGAGCCGGCCGTTCCCGGGCCCCTCGCGCCCGTCCGGCGTCAGCACGGGTGTCTCCCGGTTCTTCAGCGTCACTCGCTTTGCCGGCTTTCTGCCTGGCGGGGGCAGCACGCGGGCGAAGGGGACCCTTTCGCTCCCGGCGAGGTCCACCACCCGCGGCACCGGCGGGGGCCCGAGCTGGCGACCGATCTCGCTTTCTATCTCGAGCTCGAGGGCGCTCCTCACCCTTGCTTCCACGACCCGTTCGATCTCGCCCTGAAGCCGCCTCTCCGTGCCCTGCTCGAGCTCCCGGTCCTGCCGGGCCCCGAGCTCCTGCCCGAGCCTCCGCTCGAGCTCCAGGACCCGGCTCTCGCTCGGCTCCTCCAGGTCCTCCTCGCGCCGGGCCTCCTGCGGTATCGGGCCGGGCCGGGGGGTTCCGGCGTCCTCCGGTTCGGGAAGCCCCGGCAGCACTGGCTGGGCCTCGGGCGGGGTATCCCGCCCTTCTCCGCCCGTGCCGGCGGTCCGCCCGGCCTTTTCACCCTGCTCCGTCATGTTCGTCCCTAGCTGACGATGTCCGTGTTACCCTCCGAATCGATCGTTTGGAAAGCCACAAGGTCGGCGGGCAGCTCCTCCAGCCCGAAGATGCGCGGATCTATCCGCACCTCGAGCTGAGTGCGCGAGAGCGCCCCGTTATCCGACGGCACGATGGTTACGACCTCCCACGGGACCTGCGGGGTGCTGGCGTTGTAGCGGAGATAGTCTATCTCCTGTATCCGGTTGTTCCATCCGAAGACGTTGACCATGTGGTCGGCCCCGATGCCGCCGATCTGCAGGCCCGACGAGAGCGTCCGGTCGGTGTCGAAGTAGATGTGAATGGAGTCTCCCTTGTAGAACTTCGTGGTCTCGTCCTGGGTGCCCTTCAGGATGGTGCCCTGGGTCCTCACGTAGCAGAACATGTGGCCGTCCTGCCTCTTCATCGCCGCCTCCCGGACATCGATGGTGTCGGGGACCGTCGGGTCCGCCGCGAACGAGCGCTTCTCCACCCCGTCCCAGTCCGAGAACCGGCCGTCTATGGCGAGGCTCCCGGGCAGGCCCGGGAGTATTACCGCTGCGAAAACGGCGTACAGCACCAGCGCCGCGGCGATGGCCGCCGCGCAGGCGGCCAGGACCCGGTTGCGGCGCGATCTCGCCCGGCGCTCGTCCAGCTTCCGACGGACCTGCCGCTGGAGAGCCCGGTGCGTGGTCCGGAGCCTCTGCTCAAGGCGGATGCGCTCCTCCACGTCCCTGCGGGGCGCCCTCAGGCCCCGTATCCGCCGCAGGTCCTCCGCCACTGCCCGGTCCGCCAGGCGCGCTCCCTCGGCCTCTGCGGGTCCGTCGACCGGTCCCCCCTCCTCCCCCCCCTCCACCTTCTCGGCCACCGGCGCGCTCGGAGCGATGAACTCCTTCTCGAACCGGAGGACCCTCTCCATCCCCCGCCTGTAGTCCTCAAGATCCCTCTCGAAATCCGCGACCGCGCTCTCGAAGCCGGCCAGGTCGCCGCGGGCGGCCTCCCGCAGGCGGCCCACGTTGAGGCCCCCCCTCTCCCAGCCGTCCACCTTGGAGCCGAGCTCGCCGCGGCGGGCGCTCTCGGCCTCGGTACGGCGGCGCGCGACGAGCTCGAGCTCCTCGAGCTCGGACTCGATGCGCTCCAGGGCGTCGGGGTCGTTGAGCAGCGGCTCGAGTGCCGCCGCCCTCCCCTCCTGGCCGGTGCGGTCGAGGGCGTCGAACCTCCGCCGGAGCGCCCGGAGCCGCTTGAGGTCCTCGAGGAAGAGGTCCAGCTCGTTTTCGAGCGTCTCCAGGTCGCCGTCCAGGAAGCGCTCCATCCTCGAGACGGAGATGCCGGCGGCGCGCATCTTCTCGACGCGGCCCCGTATCGTCTCGCGCCGGCGCTCGTTCTCGTGCTCCCGGGCGCGCAGGTGGTCGCGCTCTTCGGCCTTCTCGAGAAGGGCGGAGTAGTTCTGCTCTATATCCGGGAGCAGGGCCGGGTCGTTGAGCTCCAGCCGGATGGCGTCCGCCTCGGCGTCCAGCCCGGAGAGGTCCATCCCCAGGATGGCGCGTCTTATCTCGTCCAGCCGCTGCAACGCCCTCTCGAAATTGTCGAACCCGGTCCTCAGCTCGTCGATGGGCCGGTCTATGACCTGCTCCAGCCTCTCCACCACGAGCCCCTGGGCCGACCAGTCCAGAAGCTTCTGGATGTAGGCCTTCCGCTCGTCCTTCTCGGCCTCCTTGAGCTGGCGCTCCCGCTCGCGGCGGTCGGCTATCCTGGTCCGGAGGGCCCGGACCCCCTCCTCGACGGAATCGACGTTGGACAGGTCCTCCAATCCGGCCCTGAGCCGCTCGATGTCGGTTTCGAAGCCGCGGGCGTCCAGCTGGGCCAGGTCCTCCCGGATGCCCCGGAGCTTCTCGAGCCTGAGGCTGAACATCGAAAGCTCCTGCTTGAAGGCCTCCATGCCCTTGCCGAGCGCCTCCTGGAGCCGGGACACGTCCAGCCCCTGCTCGAGGTACGCCTGTATCCTCTGCTGGGCCTTCTGGCGGCGCCTCTCCTCCTCTGCGGCCTGGCGCTTGAGCTCCTCCCTCGACTGGCGCATCCGGGCCTCCAGCGCCCCGACCGCCTCCTCGGCCGCGCTCACCCTCGAGAGGTCCGAAAGGAGCGAACGGACCTCGGCCGCCTCCCGCTCGAACCCGGAGGTGTCCATCGTGCGCAGCCTGCCGGAGAGCTCCTTCAGGCGAACGATGTCTTGCTCGAACCGGTCGAACTCGCCGGCAATCTTGTCGAGGTCCATCTCGCGGTCCAAGAGCTCTTCGAGACGCGCCACGGAGTAGCCCTGGGAGAGCCAGACCGACATCCGGTCGACGAGGTCGCGCTTGCGGCGCCCCTGGTCCTCCCTCTTGCGGCGGGCCTCGTCGGAGCGGCCGCGTATCTTGAGCCGAAGCTCGGTGAGCCTGGACTCCACCTCGGAGATCCTGTCCACGTCCTTGAAGAGGGGCGAAAGCTCCTTGACCTCTGAGGAGAAACCGGAGGTGTCCAGGAGCGCGAGCTCCCCCTCGAGCTCCTTGAGCCGGTGGACCCGGATCTTGAATACGACGAGCTCCTTCTGCAGCTTGTCGGCGTCGGCGCCGGCGAGCTCCGCCAGCCGGTCGGTGTTGTAGCCGAGCACCTTCCACTCCTGTATCTTGCGCTCGAAATCCTGCCTGCGGCGGTCCTCCTGGGTCCTCTCCAGGCGGGAGCGGAGCCCCTGGAGCGCCTGGCGAGCCTCGGGCAGCCGCTCGACGTCGCGCAGGAGCGTCCGGGCGGCGGCGACCTCGTCGTCCAATCCGGGCTGGGAGATCATCCCGAGCTCGGCTTCTATCTCGCGGAGCTCCGACGCGTCCTTCTCGAACTGCTCGAAGAGCCGGCGGGCCTCTCCCGGGGGCAGCCCCTCCCAGCCGGCGAGGCGGCCGGTGGAAAAGCCCTCGGCCGCCCACTGGTCGAGCCGGGCGTGAAAGTCCGTGCGGGAGCGCTCCTCCTCGGCCTGGCGGCGCCTCTCCTCCTTGCGCCTGCGCTCGATAAGTATCTTGAGCCGGAAGATGTCGTCCTCGAGCTCGCTCACGCGGGCGGGGGCATTCAACCGGGTCCGGATGGACTCCACCTCGGTCTCGAAGCCCGTGGTGTCCATGAGCAGGAGCTCCTCCCGCAGCTCCCCCAGCTTCCTCAGTGCCCCCTCGAACCGCTCGAAGTCGCGGTGGGCCTCATCGAGGGTCCCCTCGACCGACTGGGCGAGGTCCGAGGTCACGTAGCCCTCGGACGTCCACCGCGCCAGCTTGGAGCGCAGCTCCTCCCGCGCCTTCCCCTCGTCGACCTTCCGGCGCGTCCGGTCCTTGGTGCGCCTCTCGGCCGCCACCTGGAGCGCCACCAGCCCGTCCTCGGCCTCCTTGATCGTGGACGGGTCCGCGAGCCGCTTGCGGACGAGCGCGGCCTCCTCGCCGAAGCCCTCGAGGTCGAGCCCCCTGAGCTCGTCGTCGACCGCAAGGGCGCGCTTTGCGTAGGATTCGAACTGGTCGAAGGCCTTGTGCGCCTCCTCGCGGGATCCCTGAAGGGCCTTCTCCGGCCCGGCGGTCGAAAGCCCCCTCTCCCTCCACTGCCGCAGCCTCTCCTCGAGCTGGGGCTTCCACCGGTCGCCGGTCACTGCGGCGGCCTCGGGGAACTCGGAGAACGTCACCTCCAGCCGGCTGAGGTCCTCGACCGGCGTGAGGTCGCGCTCGAGGATGTGAAGGCTGCTCGAGTCGAGGGTGGCCGGGTCCAGCGTTATCAGGAAGCGGGAGTTCGTGACCATTATGCGGTCGTTGATGACCTGGACGAAGCGCAAAATCGAGTCGAACCCGTTGTAGGTCACCAGGTACTCGATGCCCTCGAGCAGTATCACGAGGTTTTCGAAGTTGCGCAGCATCTCGTTGATGGCCATGTTGAGCTTGGCGAGGTCCGAGGGGTGCACGCACTTTTCGTCTGCGACCTCGCTTGTGGTTATCCACAGGATGGGGGTGTCCCCGAGCTCGAACCGCTTTCGGATCCGCTTGGGGTGGACCCGCGTCACGCAAAAGCCGCGGGAGCCGTGCTTCACGAGCGAGGCGAATATCTTGAGGCTGTCGTCTGGCTTGGGCTCCTTGATGAGGTACGTAACGCCCTGCTCCATGACGTACTTGGTCGCCATCCGGCCCTTCCTCTCAGAACCTCAGGTACTCCCTCGTGTTCACCTCTATGCCGTTTTCGGTTATGACGAACGGGTGCACCCCGCCGTCGTGCCCGCTGAAGCGCATCTTCTGTATCGCGATGGTGCGCTTGAACTCGCCCCGCATGTTCCGCAGCCCCAGGACGATGTGCGTGTCGGCGATGAAGTGCTCCACGCCGTAGCGGGTGGAGCCGCCGCCGCCGGTCCCCGCCTCGGTTATGAGCAGGGTCGACAGGTGCCGGTCGCGCAAAAACCTCCCGAACCGGAAGACCTCCCGGCGCAGCTGCTCCGGGCCGCTGTAGTAGAGCCCGGCCGCGGCAAGCGAGTCGATGACGAGCCGCTTCAAGCCGTGCTCGGAGGCGTAGTGGTCGACCGCCGCCTCCAGCGTGCGGAAGCCCACCATGCCCGACTCGAGCTCCTCCGCGACGGGCGGCCCGCCCTTCATCCAGTCGAGGTCCAGGAGGTAGGAGCGGCCCTGCTCCCAGAGGCGGTCCATCCGCGCCAGGCCAAAGTCGCCGGTCCGCCCGGCGAGCTCGTGGCGGAGCCACCCCAGGTCCATCACCGTGAGGTTGCCGCTCTTGAGGGGCCGGAAGTCGTTGAACCGGTAGTTCGAAAGCGCCCTCTCGATGCCCTCGCGGCTCTCTTCGAGCGACACGTAAAGGCCGGGCTCCTCCTCGACCGTGACCCCGTGGCACACGAACTGCAGGCAGAGCAGGCTCTTCCCCGAGCCGGCCGGGCCGGAGACGAGCGTGACGGTCTCGGCCGGCAACCCGCCGTGGGAGAGCTGGTCCAGGCCGTCTATTCCGGTCTTCACGCGCCTCATGGACCGCACCCTTCTTTCCGCCCGGACGAACGGTTCCCCTCGGGGTCACCGTCGGAACCCGAATCCAACGTTTCGCGCAGGACCGTTCTCACACCCTCACGATTGCCATGCTCTGGCGATTGCATATCTATATATAAAGATAAAAAGATTGAGACGTATTTAACAGTAGTGTGTCGATTCCTGAGAATGTCGCGCGGGTTACCTATTGTTGAAAGGCAGCAAGGCAGCAAGGCAGCAAGGCAGCAAGGCAGCAAGGCAGCAAGGCAGGAAGGCAGCAGGGGGTACGGAACGACCCGTCGTCCCCTTGTTGCCTCGCTGCCTTGTTGCCTCGCTGCCTTGCTGCCTTGCTGCCTTGCTGCCTTGCTGCCTTCCCCTGCTGCCTTTCTGCCTTCCTGCCCCGTCTCATTCCACCTCGCGGCCGTAGAGCCGCCTTATCGTCGCGGCCTCGGCGGAGCCGCGGCGGAGCCTGCGGCCGCCGGTGTTTATGGAGTGGACGAGCACCTTGACGTCCCCGGCGGTGACGATGTCCCCGACCTCGAACCGCTCGTCCGGGGCGGCCCAAAGCTCGCGTGAGATGGTCTTGCGCCCGGTGTTGATGGAGACCTTCACCTTGACCCGGTCATGGCGCTTCAGCCACAGCGTCCCGATCGAGGAGGCCTTCGCCCTGGGAACGCGCCGTGTCCCGACCTCTACCGCGGTGACGAGGCAGGGCATCCCCTCGTCGGGAGTGGAGAGGCCGTCGTCCTCCCCGCCGTCACTTCCTCCCCCGATGTCTCCGTCATCAGCGCCCCCTCCGCCCCCCGCTGCCCGCTGCCTGTTGCCCGCTGCCCCTTCTTCCTCCCGTCCGCTCGCCCCGGCGCCCCCCACCATGATGACGTCCCCGACCGAGACCACCGAGGCCGGGTCCAGGGGGACCGTGCACCTCGTGGAGCGGTCCCCGTCGCTGAGCACGGCGCCGACGGCCCGCTCGGCGAGCTCCCGGACCTCCACGGTGCGGACCGTCCCGCATTCCTGGCACCGGACGAGCGCGGTTAGCCTTATCCCGCGCGCTCCCTCGCTGCCGCGGCCCTTGAGCACCTCGTGGAGCGTCTCGCCGTCGCACTCCGGGCACTCCAGGTAGAGGGCGTTGGGAATCTCCATGTGACGGGGATTGTGCAATTGGTTAAAACGCTTTGCGATTGGTGCATTGGGGGAATGCAGGAAGGCAGGAAGACGGCAAGGCAGCAAGGGAAGGCAGGAAGGCAGCAAGGGAAGGCGGGAAGGCAGCAAGGCAGAAAGGCAGCAGGGGGGACGGAAAGACCCGTCGTCCCCTTGCTGCCCTGTTGCCTTGCTGCCTTGCTGCCATCCCTTTCTGCCTTTCTGCCATGCTCCCTTGCTGCCTTCCCCCCTCTCGCCTCCTCCTTTTGAACCAATCGCACAATGTTTAAATCGTACCACGCGGCATTGCCCCGCCGGATGTATGTGATAATCGGCGGCGCCGGACAGGTGGGCCAGTACGTGGCCCGGTCGCTGGTCCAGCAGGGCCACGAGCTCGCCATAATCGAGGCCGACGAGGCCTCGGCCGAGAAGATCAGCTCCATAGACGCGCTGGTGGTCCGGGGGAACGCCGCCAGCCCCGACAGGCTGGAGGAGGCCGGCGTGAAGAAGGCCGACGTGTTCGTGGGCGTCACCAACAGCGACGAGGTCAACCTCGTGGGCTCCGCCCTGGCCCATTCGTACGGCGCCCGGACCATAGCCCGGATAAACAACCCCGACTACGTCGACGAGCCGGTCTCCACCTCCCTGGAGCGGACGCTCGGGGTCAACATCGCGGTCTGCCCGGACCTTGCGACCTCCGCCCGCGTCACCCGGATATTCCTGACGCCCACCCTGCTGGACACGGAGGTCCTGGCGGAGGGCCAGGTCCAGCTCCTCGAATCCCACATCGGCGCCAGCGCGCCCGTCGCGGGGGTCGCGATAAGGGACATGAACCTCCCGCGTTACACGAACATCGTCGCCATTTTCCGGGGGAAGGAGACCATCATCCCCGACGGCTCGGAGGTCATCCAGGCCAAGGACGACGTCATCGCCATAATGGGCGCCCAGGAGGAGGTGCCGGTCGTGGCGGAGCTTTTCGGGTACAGCCCGACCGTCACCCGAAAGGAGAAGGCCGAGCGCATCGTCATCGCCGGGGCGACGAGGATCGGCCGGGCCATCGCCGCCAGGCTGGAGAAGCTCATGGAGGTCGTCCTCCTGGACCCCTCCGCCCAGGCCTGCCGGCTGGCCTCGGAGAGCCTCTCGAGCACCCTGTGCATCCAGGGCGACCCCACCGACCGGGAGGTGATGGTCGAGGAGGACCTCATCGAGGTCGACGCCTTCGTGGGCGCCACGCCGCGCGAGGACCTCAATACCCTAAGCTGCGTCATGGCCAAGCAGAACGGGGCCCGCATGACCATCGCGGTGGTCTACCAGCCGGAGCTTCGGCTCACGCTCCACGAGGTCGGGGTGGACGTGGCGGTGAGCCCCACCATCGCCACAATGAACGCCATACTGCAGCACGTCCATTTCAAGAAGGGCCTGGCATCGCTCTACGTGCTCCACCACGGGAACGCCCGCGTGGTGGAGTTCGCCGTGACCGAGCGCTCTCGCATAGCGGGCCTCACGATCGGCAAGGCCGGGCTGCCCAGGAACTCCCTGGTCGCGGCGATAGTGCGCAACCATCACACCATCATACCCCGCGGCGACGACGCCATCTACCCGGGGGACCGGCTCATAATGTTCGCCCGCACCAACGTGATCCCGCGGCTTGCGGAAGCGATACTGTGAGGGGATGCCGATGCGCTATCGTGCGGTCTTCAAGGCCCTCGGCTTCCTCCTCGTGATATTCAGCCTGTCGTTCGCCCTGCCGGTCGCCGCCGGGCTCTGGTTCGGGGAGAGCGCAGGGTCCCTTCTCCAGTCCTACATCCTGCCGGCCTTCCTCTCGGGCGTCGCGGGATTGATGCTCGTCTTGTTCAACCGGGAGGAGGAGGGGCTCCGCGACCGGGACGCGTTCCTGACGGTGGCCATGGCGTGGCTGCTCATATCGGTCCTGGGGGCCGCGCCGTTCATGCTCAGCGGCACGATCAGGGACTTCCCGGGCGCCCTCTTCGAGTCGACCTCGGGCTTCACCACCACCGGGGCCTCGGTGATACCCGACCTCGAGAACGCCTCGCTGGTCCCCAGGAGCATCCTGATGTGGAGGGCCCTCACCCAGCTCATGGGCGGGATGGGGATAATCGTCCTTTCGATGGTGGTGCTGTCGCGGGTGGTGGGAGGCTCCACGCAGCTTTTCAGGGCCGAATCCTCGGTCCACCGCACCATCCGGATGAGGCCGACCATCCGCCAGATAGCGTTGACCCTCTGGGCGATCTACCTGGGGTTCACGGCCCTGGAGATACTGCTTCTTTGGCTTGCGGGCATGGGGCCGTTCGACGCGGTCTGCCACAGCTTCACCACTCTGGCCACGGGAGGGTTCTCCACCAGGAACGCCGGCATCGCCGCATACAACGCGGTGCCGGCCATCGGGACCATAGTCACGGTCTTCATGTTCCTTGGCGGGATGAACTTCGTTTTGCACTTCCAGTGGATGACCGGGAAGCTCCGGAGCCTGCGCCGGGAGCCCGAGTTCATCCTGTACATGCTCATATTGACCGGGGCCTGCGTCGTGGTCTTCGCGGCACTGGCCCTCCAGGGGGGCGCCCACGACCTCAGGGAGTCTGCCGGCCACGCCGTCTTCCAGGTGGTGTCGGTGATGACCACCACCGGCTTCAGCACCGCTGACTTTGCCGCCTGGCCCTCGACCGCCCAGCTGGTGCTCCTGGTGCTCATGCTGGTCGGGGGCTGCTCCGGCTCGACGGCCGGCGGCATGAAGGTGGTCCGTTTCGTGCTGCTCGCCAAGATGCTCCGGCGCGAGATACAGCGCGTGATACACCCCCGGGCCATAATGCCGATCACCCTGGGGGGCCGCTCGGTTTCCCAGGAGGTGCAGAGCAATGTCGTGTCCTTCTTCTTCATCTACCTTGCGATCTTCTGCCTGCTGGCGCTCTTGCTGTCGTTTTTGGACATGACGCTCACCGAGGCGTTCTCGAGCGCGGCCTCCGCGCTGGGGAACATCGGGCCGGCGCTGGGGACCTACGGCCCGTTCTCCAACTTCTCCGCCCTCCACCCCGCCGGCAAGGTGCTAATGGCGCTCGCGATGTGGATAGGCCGCCTCGAGGTCTACCCGGCGCTCCTCATGCTCTCCCCGGAAGCCTACAGGCGTTGACCGGGCAACCGCGCGCACCAAAACCGATTATTACCGTCGAAAACACAAACATAAACGGCTTGTTCCGAACTAAGTCCCTCACCGGTCCCGCACCCCGGCGGGAACAAACCCGCCGGGTTACCTTTTCTTGGTGACAATCCAAGTGTCCTTGTCTTTCATGGTCCAAATCAGTTCGTCTTTATTCTCTAAAAGCATGGATTCGCAGACCGGAAATGGAACCGTGGTCCGAAGGCTGGCGCTGTCCGGGGTTGCCTTGGTTAGCGCCGATGTCAGGGGCTTACGCACACGCATGTATTATCAAGATTGCTTATCAATGTTGCTGGGACTTTATATACATAGTCCAGGCCTTTTCTTTTTATAGTCAATTTGTCATAATGATGACGGGAGATACATGATCCAAAAGTGTCCAAGATGTTATGGAAGTGGTCGATGCTATACCTGTCACGGTTGGGGAAAAATCGGTTTTAAGAAATGCTCGATGTGTAAAGGCTCTGGAAACTGTTCAGTATGTAAAGGGAAGGGAAGGTTTCGAGTGGGGGATGAGGACGAGATAGAATCGGAGGAATAATAATGGGTGTTGGAGATTGTGATAATTGTCCATTCGGTCGAGAAGTGTGTACTTTAATGTATGCAACCCTCGTAGATAATAAAAAAGTACCATTGAGTGCGGGAAACGAACATGGTGAATGCTTACTTTACCGCGCGATTTATTGTGCAATTTCCCCCGATGATTATAATGAACTGATTGATGAACATAATGATTTGATGAAAAAGCATACAAAACTAGTCAAACAATTTGATGCGCTCGTTAAAGAAATCACTCCGATTGTCAGAAGCCATAACGATTTAGTAAAAAGTTATAACGCTCTTATTAAAGCTCTTGGTGTCGGCGAAGAAGCGAGTCTTGAATTGCTACGAAAAAAAATTGAAACGCTGAAAGAAGCTGAACCTTTGGTCATTCATGGAGATTACATTACAGGAGAGAAGTTAGAATTAAAAGATAGTGTTGTTTCTCGCTCAAACTTATTGAAACAGAATAGAGACAATGAAAGAAGAAATGATAATCAACAGAGTCAGTAGATGGTGTTTCTATGGTTGATATGGAAACCGTTCTAATTGCGGTAATGGTTTCGGTCATATCATCCGTTCTTACTTACTGGCTCACCAAACGCCAAGACATCTTTAGAATGAAGAATGACCTTGTTTTTCGACGGATAACCGATTCAATGGAGAATCTTGTTCGTTCCATGAATATTACAATAAATTATCTTGCAGATACGATTAAAACAATTCAAGAATATCATCCAGATAAGAGACTCGTAAAAGTCACAGAATCGCTTGTCAAAGAATGTCGTAAAACCCAAAAGAAATATGAAGCCGCATTAACAGAAATAAAAAACCAATCTGCAATTCTTAGCTTATATCTAACATTATACCAACTAAAAATACAACCAGAACTTATACGATATTTCGAAATCGTTCATGAAGTTGAAGCCGAAAATAATAAACCCGAAGTTGACATTGATAAAATAAAAGCAAAGGTTGTGGAACTGATAAATGTCAAAAGAAATATTGAAATTGATTTGCTGGATTTGATCCATCACTTTGCAGGATTATAGGAAAAATCCCCTTGTATTCCGCCTATCAAAAATCCCATATGGGGAATCGGGGCACTAGTGTTGTTTTGTTAAGCTAAGTACTATATCGATGGTGTAAATCGCCCTGTCAATTACTAAATTATTATATACTCTATGGGTCAAAATTATATTTGATTTCGATGAGCATAACGCTATCCGTAAGCATGAGGGCGGAAGACCTTCCACTTTTGGAAGCCGCGAGGGCAAAAGGGTACACGCCGACCACATTGTTTAGAGAGGCGTTAAGAGAAGTCCATCGAAAGAAGTAAGGAAAATATGGTAGGTGATATATGTGTTTGGTGAAAATGTGGAAGATAAGGTATTGTGGAAAGAACCGACCGGCGAACTTCGTTCTTTGATGGGAACCATTGTTTCAGAAACGAAACATGATATAACCATCAAACGGCGCGATGGAACTTTTACAATTAGCCGAGAGCTAATATTGAAAATAATTAGAAGGACCGTATCATCCCAATTCGCGCACAAGGCGTATATATCCGCGGGGGGTGCGTAACATGGCGGACAAACCCTCCAGCCGGGATAAGATTGAACAAAAGAAGGGCGACCTATCCACACCACTATCCATCAGATTCCGCCGGAAGGATCCCAACGCTCAATATTATGCCGATGCATGGGCAAACCTTACACCGGACCAGAAGCAATTCATTATCCGTGATGGTATAGATAGAGAACTTGAAGACAATCCCGAAATAGTGAGGCGTAAAATCGAAGAGGAACACAGACGCCATATAGATACCATCAAGGATTTAGAGGAACGACTCAAGGTACTGGAACGACAAGCCGCCATAAGACAGGCAAAGGAAGAGGCGGACCGGAAGGAATGGGAACGATGTAATGCGTTCCTACGTTATGATGTTGCATCTAACTATGATGAATATCATAGTAATGCATCAATCCGACCATTGCTCGAATCTGTAATGCAGAAAGTATTCACCCAGGATGAACGGTTCGATGTGAGGGACGGAAAATTCAAGATGGACGAACCGACCGGAGAACGTCCCCTATGCAATCTGGACGTCAAAGCCGAACACCGACTTATCAATAACTGCATTACAAGAAATGATTTGGATACTGCCCAGAAACACATATTGGACCTATTGGTTGGAGGCGGGGCAACCTTCGATGAAATAGTTAGGAGATATGGAGGTATAACCTTATGATTGTACTACAAAATGTAATACACCCATTCTCCAACCATGATGATGATGATGATGATGATGATACTGTAATACACTACACTACACTACACACACCACACCCACACCACACCAATCCAAACCCCATCCAATTTAATGAGAGTGTATTACAAATTGTAATACAATCGGTATTCACCGATAGAGATAAGCCATATTTTATGACATATTCTGTATTAAATTATCACAGACAACTTAGTAATATGATTGTACTACAGAATGTATTTCAAAAGTATTCCACACCAATCGCTAAGCTTAAAATAACCAATCTGGACCAAATTGCCATAGGACATCTAATAGGAGATAATCGAGATGGACGATGAATTGAATTTGTTTGTAGAGCCACGGGAAAGCCCTGCAAAGGACGCACCGGTTGAGGATGTCCAAGAAGGCAAGCGCGGGAAGCACTTAAGCCAATCGCAACGGGATGCATTATGGAAAGCGTTAGGAGAGTATCCGCGGAAATCACTAAGACAAATTGCCCGCGAACAGCATCTTAATTATAGGACGGTCCTACATGCATCGAGGCGGTTCGAGGCTGAGAACATATATCCACCGCCGCCACCGGAAACATCCATAACTGATGAAGCATATGCTAAGTACGGCCTACATCGGAATGATCCGGAAAAACCCGAACTAACTTTTACGCCAGCATCCGAATTACTTAGTGGTGCATCATCATCGGATTGTGTATCAGCTAACGGGCAAGTACCCCCATTACTAGATGGTCACTTAACCGCGAGCCCGCCAAAACAGGGACGGGATGGGGATGGTCCATCACGTAAGCGGGCACAGGTTGCGCCGCGTTCGGATTTGTTCATGGTTGTGTTAAGGCACTTTGAAACCGCGGCGGACCTTGGGCACCCCGACCAAAGCACTAAGTGGTTAAGCGTTCTAAAACAAGGATGGGGATTTACTGAGGGTGAAACATTATGGGACATTCCAAGATCCATCATGCAACCTTTTGTAAGTGTGGTCATCGAGATACTAAAGAAGCACGTTCCACCGGATAAGGTAGACGAATGTTTGACTGACCTTGATAATGCGATGGAATTGTATATGCGGGGTGGTTAGGGTGGGTGAAATGTACAACTATACAAGATGCATATTACCGGACCGGCTTAGTGCCATTTGCGGCGTCTATCGGCCTCTTTCGCATGTGGCACCCCGGTCCC
Source organism: Methanobacteriota archaeon (assembly GCA_016874675.1). Taxonomy (GTDB): domain Archaea; phylum Thermoplasmatota; class DTKX01; order VGTL01; family VGTL01; genus VGTL01. The sequence goes on from VGTL01000022.1 coordinate 31,715, forward strand.
TATCGGTAAATCAACCAAAACAAAGTTTTGTTACTATCGGCGGGCAATATAATGATAGTTGTATTGCGGGGTGGGTGTGATGACGTGCAAGGACCATCGAGAGGGCGAATGCTATCTGACTTGTGAAGTATATTCCAAGGCAATCAGGGAGGGCGCAATGCCCTCATACTGTCACTATCTCAGTGAATGCAAGCAGGCGCGCATCCGCAACAATGAACGGGCTATAGCGATAGCACAGGAGCGCATGCGCAAGGCGCAGGCGGCATGTGATGCAATAACGGATAGTACAGCTTGCTATAGATCCAAGTCATTGAGTGATGACAGTAAAGATAACAAACTAAAAGGTAAGGTGCGTAACTATGGCTAAGAAAACATTGAAGGAAATTGATGAGCAGGACAATAAGGACAAGCATGCAATCATGACAGCATTTCGCGGGTTCATGGGCATCCGGACCGTTGAAAAGCCGGTCCAGGTTGAGAAGGTCGATGCCGATGCTCGCGCCGGGTTCACCGGTATGCGGGACTGGTTGCGTGAGAAAGAGCGCGAACCACTAACGACCAGTGACGGCAAGGTGCTTAAGGGCATCATGGTCAAGCGCGTCATCGATGATGATGGCAAGACTGTCGGGTACAAGCCAATCCCGCCCGAGAAGCATCCGGACCCGCCGGTACCAGGCGGGGCGGTCCCGCCGATGCCGCCAAATCCACTTGAGGTGGAAAAGGCGCAAGAGGATGCGCGTAAGAAGGCGGCAGAACCTGCCGAGCCGAAATCGACACGGCAACCGGTCTACAATGCATCCGACACCAACGCCCGCGCTAATGCGGCAAAGCACATCAGTTACAGCTTACGGAAAGACGGGCGATTCCACCGGGACTATATTGAGTATGAAATACGCGACAGTCTCAAGGTCAGCAAGGACACCGCTAAGGCGGTCACGGACAAGCTTGAGAAACAATATGCGCAATTGTCTAAGGATAGTGAACAATCGGCATATGAAAAGACATATCGCATACTGGAGGCTGAGGTTAGATGAGCGAATTTACCGAGAGGATGAGGCGGATAATCAGGTTGCCGTTCAGACCGATGGAACCCCGCAAGCCGGATGAGGCGGCACGGATACAGATCCAGCGGGCGCAGAACCAGCTAACGAACACATCGAGGGACAGGGTGAAAGAAATCGGTGACCAGATTGCGGCGGTCGAGCTGGACCTAGCGAAGACCGAGGGGAAGGATGACCTACGGTTTCAGGCGCTAATGTCGCAATTAGTACAGCTAAGATATGAGAGGCACAAGCTCAAGGCAACATTGCGCAAGCCGATAGTATCGGACCGTTTTCAGCATCGGACTATCATCCGAGAGCGGGGACCGATGACCAGCGATGAAAAAATAAAGTTTGACCGCCGACAAAAGATGATAGCGCAATCGCTCAAGATGCGCCGTGAGAACAAGCATATTCAGATTAAGAAACTGAAAAAGAAAAAGGAACAGCAAGCCGCGCAACAGGCGGTCAAGGCGAACCAGCCGAAGGGCGGTCATCCGGATTCACTATTAGCGAACGCCAAGGACGTCGGCGGTGGATGTTTCGAGTTTCCGAACCCGCCGGGGTCCGACGATGTGCCGGCGATAAAGGCATCGGAGTGAACATGGCGGAGGATATCGGCATAGTGCATTTCAAGGTCATTCGCAACATTCAAGAAGCAATCGAATCGTTGAATGATTGGATTCAAATGACCAAGCCGGATATACGGTCTATATCATTTTATAATAATTGTTTGTATGTGAAATATATATTAAAATCGAGGTGAAGGAATTGAACGAAAACAACGACAGAGATATTGAGGTTATGCTCAAGACTGAGCTAAACCATGTCAAGGGCACGGCGAGGAGCTCGCCGGAGGATGTATTGATTAATCTGTTGAACGACATTGACCGACATGCAAAAAAAGTCTATGCAGTCAATCAGGGCAAGCAAGCCGCGATAGCGGCGCGCCGTGCAAAGGTCAAGGCTGAACAGGCGGCACGTGCCGAGAGGGATAAGGCGGCTATCGCCAAATTCCATGCTGAGCGGGATGCGCCGAAAGACCCAAACATATCGCGGGGACGGACATCGACAGAGAAAATCATAGATGCAATTCTAAAGAGGGGGCAATAAAATGGACAAGGACCAAGCGGTTTTACGACAGAGAATCATACTGTTAGATGGCAAGATAGATGGATTATGCCGAATGATCCATGCGATATGCAAGCGGGGCGATGGTGACTTAGATGGTATGCTTAAGCAACTTAAGGAATATGCAATAGAGTTTAGCAGACTCAATCATTCACTTAAACTATCTGATAAACTATGGGCTAAGAAATGCAGTAAGAAGACCGAGAGTAGAATCATGTCGGCGCGGGCAGGGCGACCGGCGAGGGACATCGAGACAATACCGGGACCGCGCTATCAGGATGTGGTTTAGATGGCGACCACATGGCATACGACCATTGTTCAGGTTATTAGTGCAAGTGATGTAACGGCATTGACAGCAACGCTCCAGGCGCTTGAAGATGCATCACATACAATCAAGTTTGTTCTGCCTCATGGCGAACACGATAGGATGATCCTATCCACAACAGCATAACGCTCAGGAGTTATCGGACCCTAGCAACTGAGGTGCTGGTTTCACCTACCGGCGAGGGCGGCGCTTACCAACCCGCCGCCCGCGGCGCGGGGCTTGTACTTTCCCCCGCGCCGTCACATTTATTTTTCTATCGGAATAAAAGACCATGTCATTCCGTAACGTACATTAGTTCCCCATTAGTAACATATATTATTACCATCAAACAATAATAGGAAGCGAGGTCTAATCATGGGGATGAACAAGCAGGGCAAGCAGATACCGAGAAACGGTTGCGAACGGTGCGGGGGAACGGTCCGGACGTATAAGACATGGTACGGATGGACATGTACCCGGTGCATCCGAGAGATACGGCAGGGTGGACGGTGGTGATACCATCATGAAGGTCAAGATACGAAGACAATGGAATGACTGGCGGGTGGCAAGCGTTGATATTGGCAAAATAACGTCATTACATTGGGATGTTATCTCAGGTGGTATTGGTGGGAAAGCTATCAGACCATTCATCATGGGATATGTATGGTGTGATGATGTCGAGGGGGAACTGGCACATTCTTGTATGCATGGTTCCGGTCCACACCACATCAAGGTCACGGTAGTCAAGAAAGATAATGACCGGGTTGTTTGGGATGCGGTCTTAAAGGCAACATTGATATGAACAAACAGCCCCCAGAAACCCAAGATGAACGGGGTAGGGATACCCCTATACGCGTTCAAGGGAAACCCTTATATGTAGGTAAAATAATGTACCTAACACCGGAAGTGGTAGGGACAACACATCCGGGGAAGGATGGAAATGACCCCAAGAGCGGCGAAAGCCGCGACAACACCGTTGGGGCCGGTGAGGGACAAGAGCCTATCGTATATCAGCCTCTACCGGGGGATGAAACCCTGGTAGATGTTGAGGCAATCAAGGAACAAGCCCACCAAACCTATCGACGGCTGGCACCAAGTTCGTGGAACGAATACGACCGGACCTTTGACCAGTTCGCAGAACATTCGGGCTTGAAAAACTATACCCGCAAGCAACTTGCGACCGGCAACCTGCTCAAGAGATTGATCCTGAACTTCATGGACACAGTGCCGGAATACAGCAAGAAAACAAAGAACGCGCACCTACCAATACACATCAGGTACGGTCTAAAGCTTGCGTACCCCATAGACACAAAGGTCGATTTCCCGAAATTCCCAAGGGTTCGACGCGGCCAAACCCCGGATAATGATATTGTTCGGGAATGGAAAACCGCCATGGACACCATGAAGGATCCGTACGATTGCCTTGTTTGGGATGGTCCGGCGATGTATGGTCTACGTCCAAGCCACTTCAATAACCTTACATGGGGTGATATCCAGACCGATACACAAGGCAAGCCAAAGACCATAATCGCCTATGGGTGCGACGATACCGGGAAACGATTCAAGTCCACAAGCCCAATCGGGTTGGTACTTAATCCAACAATCATCGCACATCTTGAAGCATGGCGCAAACTCCACCCCGCACCACACCCTGAAAACCCGATACTGCCATACCGGACCGTGACCGGCAAGATACCCGATGTAAAGCGCCGGATGACCCATGAAGAACACTGGCGGTTATGGAACCGGTTCAAGGACACCTACAAACTCCCACCCTTGCGGGCAAAGGACTTGCGCCATTTCGCAAGCTCGACCGGGCGGATTGCGGGCATGAGCAAACCGGCTATGTGCCTCATGATGGGGCACGATCCTACCGCAAACCGGGCGGACATGCAAGCCCACTACGACAATGTTCCCATGGACCAACTCTTAGCCGAACAACAGGAGAAGCTACCCAATGGTGTTATAGGGGTTCTGGATGCCCCTAAAATCACCATAATAGATGGGTTGCCCTCCGATGCCATAGACATTGTTCGTGCTTACCTGGACGGCAGGATTGGCGTTATGGACGTTATAACCAAGCTGGACGGCATCCGGCTTAAGTCCGCCAAGACCCACGAACTATTAGCCCAATAGTTGTTTTTTGTTGCTTTTTTCTCACAGCGAAACCGATTTATATGGTGACAGTCGATACTCCCGGCGGAGCAATCGGATGGGAGCGGAGGACGACCTTCGGAAGCAGCTGGCCGGCTTCGGCGAGCGCTCCGCGGTGTCCATCGTGACCGACATCGGCAACTACATCCAGGTCCTCAAGGGGGTCATCGGCTTCGCCCGTGAAGGGGACCTGCGGTGCGTGTACATCACCTGCACCCTGCCGGCGAAGGTCGTGACCGAGCAGCTGGGCGCCGAGAACATCAAGACCGACGGCATCCATTTCATAGACGCGATATCGTTCATGGTGGGCACGGCCCACGACGAGCGCGGGCAGACGATGTACGTCGAGAGCCCCACCATGCTCGAGGGCATCATGCTCAAGGTGGACACCTGGCTCAAGCGGCTCAAGGACACGAAGAAGCTCGTCTTCCTGGACTCGGTGAGCACCCTTTCGATGCACAACGACACCGCTCTCATATCCGAGTTCCTGCACTACTTCGTCAACAACCTGCGGGGCCGGGGGATCCGGACCGTGATACTTTCGGTCTCGGGCCAGACCCCCGAGGACGTCGAGAACATCCTGCGGCTCGTGTGCGACGAGACCGTGGTCCTCAAGGGAGAGGAGGGCCCGGCGGACGGGAAGTAGGCGCGATTTTTGAAGGGCCCCGGATAAAAGTGGAGCAGCGGGCAGCAGTGGGGCAGCGGGCCACGGAAAACGCAGGTCGCAGGGGGCAGGGCGCGGGGCCGGCCCGGCCGTCGGGCCAACCCCAATGTATATATATGGCTGCATCGGAAGCCCGGGGAGCCCCGGCGCGCTCCAGAATGTCATGCAGGGGCCCACGGCCGGGCACTTTCACTCTC
>VGTL01000023.1 GCA_016874675.1 Methanobacteriota archaeon
CAGGCGAGCAAACCGCAGACGAGCGAAGCTCGTCCGGGGGCGCACGGGTCAAGGCGCAAGGGCCAAGGTGCGAAGTGGGAGGGCTCCTCCTCCTCCGTCCTCTCCCGAAACCCGCCATCCATCCCCGTTCCCTTGTCCCTTGCGCCTTGCGCCTTGCGCCTTGCGCCTTTCTCCTCGAACATAATCACAATCCATATATATCCGCCCGGGCGATGGACTCAGCATGGGAGAGGGACGGTCGATTCTTCGCCGGGGCGCGCCCGCCCTCCTGCTGGTTTCCTGCCTTGCGCTGGCCGCGCTCCCGGCGCCGGGCACGGCCGCCTCCCCGCCCGAGCCCGACTGGGTCATCACCTCCGCCGTCACCCTCGACCGGACCGTGAAGGACATCCGGGCCAATGTCCGGATAGAGAGCGGCGGGGAGCTGCGGATGAGCAATTCGACCCTCGTCATGAACTGCTCGAAAGACGGTGAGTTCGAGCTCCTCATCAAGCCTGGCGGGAGGCTCGTCGCGCACCGGGCCAACATCACCTTCGGACCCCCGAGGGCGCATTACTGGTTCCGGGTGGAGGGCTCAATGGAACTGCGCGACAGCGAGATATCCGGCACGCGGGGTATGTTCGACCTGGGGGGAGTCCAGATCACCTCCTCCGACGTCTCCATCCTGAACTGCCGCCTCTTCGACCACCAGTGGTTCGCCCTGGTCATCAACGGGAGCTCCCCCGCGGTGAGCGGCTGCACCATCGACCGCTGCAAGGCCGGCATCCGCGTCGAGAATGGCGCGCGGCCCCAGCTGACCGGGAACACCATCCGGGACAACGAGCGGGACGGCATCACCGTCCTGTCGGCGACCCCGGTCATCCGGGACAACCGCCTTTCGGGCAACTGGAGGGGCATCGGGCTCTTCCGGTCCAAGCCGGAGATAACCGGCAACACCCTCTCCGGGAGCGGGCTCGTGGGCATCGACTGCTCGGAAGGCTCGGACGCGGCAATAAGCGGCAACACCATCACCGGGAGCGGCCAGGCCGGGATCTCCATACTCACTTCCTCGCCCCGGATAGCCTCAAACAGCATCACCTCCAACGGCGTGGGCATAAACAGCACCTCCTCCTCCTGCCGGATCGAGAAGAACACCATCGCCGCCAACCGGGAGTGGGGCATCTTCTCGAAGGGCGGCGCACCGGTGCTGGAGGCGAACCGGTACACCGACCCGGCGGGCAACCCCAACGGCCTGGGCGCCGTGGCGACCGTCTGGACGCTCTCCGTCGAGGTGGTCGACTCCATCAAGAAGCCCGTGCCCGGCGCCACCGTCGTTGTCAAGGACCGTTCGGGGAACGAGGTCTTCCGGGGGGCGACGGCCGAGGACGGCAGGGTGCCGCCCATCGAGCTCTTCCAGATGCGCTCCACCGACGGCCTGAGCTCGGACGTTTCCACGCCGCACTCCCTCCGGGTGACCTGGGAGGACCTCTCCTCCTCGACCGAGGTCACCATGGACAAGGACCGCTCCATCCGGGCCCAGCTTGCGCGCGGGTCGTCGGGCGGGTTCATCCCGGGGGCCTGGGCAGTGCTCGCCATCGCGGCCGCCGCCTTGGCGCTGGCGTTCGCCGCTTTCAGGCGGCGGTGAGGGGGAAGGGGAGCGGGCAGCGGGCAGCGGGGGGGCAGCAGGCAGCGGGCAGCGGCGACGGAACGGACCCGCCTGTCCACTGCTCCCCGCTGCCCGCTGCCCGTTTTTCCCCTTTCACCTATTTCCTGGCTCTCAGCGGCAGCTTTCCGCCGGAGGGGAAGAAGAGGCCCAGGAGGAGCATAACGGCGAAGGCCAGGGCCGCCACCCCGACGGCCAGGCCGCTGTCCCAGGGCAAATCGAGCACCGCGGCGGACGCGTAGATGACGTAGACGAAGAGGAGCATGGTGAGGAGCGTCGAGAGCATGTAGAGGCTCTCCACTGGCTGGTGCTTCCAGTCCGCGCGGCCGCGGGGATAGCGCAGGCCGATGTAGGCCAGGACCGCGAGCACCGTCACGCCGACGGTCCAGAGGAGCCCCAGCCCCAGCGACAGGCAGAGGATGAAGGCGGCGGTGGCGACCAGGATGAGGAAGGTGTCCATGGCTCTCACGGCTCCTTCTGGAGGACCTCGAGCACCCTCTGGATGTGGGAGACGGCCTCATCGGCCGCCTTGGCGGATTCCCCGGCGCCATCGCCCTTGCCCGGCCCCTCGGCGGCTTGGGGCCTTTCAGACCCGCCGGCGCCATCGCCCCCGTCCGTTCCGTCGGTGCCCTTGGACACGTCCGCCCCCGCGGCCGGGGGCCTCGGGCCGCCCGCGACCTCCCCGCCCGTCCCGGCATCGGGCCCGGCGGCGGGCTCCGCCGGGGCGGCCGGTTCCGCCGTCTCCCCGCCGGCGGGCGGGCCGCCCGCCCCCGTCCTCGGCCTTCTCCCGGGCCGGGCCCCGCGGCCCTGTCCCCCGTCGTCCGGATGCGTCTGCGGCCGCAATCCGGTCCGGCCGGCGGCCTCCCGGAACCTCAGGCTGTTGTCCACGAGCTCCTGCGGGAGCGGACGGAGGTATCTTGCGGCCGCCTCCTCGAGGTGGTGCATCTCCAGGGAGCACTCGCCGTCGGACAGCCCTTCGACTGACAGGCCCTCGAGCGAGTCACCTATCGCGATGAACTTGGCGTCGTTCACGACGTTCGAGAGGTTCTCGCCGTTGCAGCCCTCGGAGTGGTCCAGGAGCCAGTCTATGTCCAGCGCGCCCTTGCGGGGGACGCCGGCAAGGAGCGTCTCGAGGATCTGGCGCCGCGCGGCGCGGTCGGGCGGCGGCACGTGGAGGTTGCGGTCGAACCGGCCCGGCCTGAGGAAGGCGCCGTCGAGGTCGGAGGGCCGGTCGGTGGTGGCGATGATGGCCACCCGCTCGCCCTCGCCGAACAGGTCCACGAACGCCAGGAAGCGCGTCTGCAGGATGCGGTCCTGCAGCTCCTGCGTCCCCGGCCGCCGCGACAGGGCGTCTATGTCGGTTACCAGCACGAGCGAGGGCGCCGAGTCCCGGGCCTTCTGCGCGAGCTCCTTCAGGACGTCCTCGCCCTGCCCGAGCACCGCCGCCGCCAGCTCGTGGCCGTTCACGACGGAGAGCGGCAGCTGGGATTCGTTCGCGAATGCCTTGACGAGGTAGGCCTTGCCGCAGCCGGGCGGCCCGTATAGCATGAGGGCGCGCCGCGGGACGAGCCGGAAGCGCTCCACGAGCTCCGGCTTCCGGAGCGGGATCTCGGCGTTCTCCCGGAGGAACTTCTTGGCCTCCTCCAGGTCCCCCACGTCCTTGAAGCGGAGCAGCTCCCTCCTCTCGGTGCGGGCCAGGTCGTGGATCTTGCGCTCGTAGCGGGCCTTGATGCGCTGGTACTCCTCGACCATCGTGGGGCTTATCGAGGGCTTCATGCGGGGCATGATCGCCTGGAAGTCCTCCATGCCCACGGAGCTCACCTTCCCCGAGCGGATGGAGCGCCGCATCGCCGCCGTGGCCGCCTCCTTGACGAGGTTGGAGAGGTCGGCCCCGGAGAAGCGCTCGGTGGACTTCGACACCTGGGCGACGTCGATGTCCCCGGCCATGGGCTTCCCGCGGAGGTGGACCTTGAGTATTTCCTTGCGCTCCTCGATGTCCGGCGGCGGGACGTAGATTATCTTGTCGAAGCGGCCGGGGCGCAGGAGCGCCGGGTCGATGAGCTCCGGCTTGTTGGTGGAGCCCACGAAGATGAGCCCCGAGGCGCGGTCCATGCCGTCCATCTCGGAGAGCATTATGGAAAGCAGCCTGGGCGTCACGTCGTCGGCGGAGTAGAGGTCCCGGCTCTTCGCGATGGCGTCCACCTCGTCGAAGAAGATGATGCAGGGCTTGCGCTCCTTGGCGGTGCGGAAGAGCTCGGCCATCTTTCCCTCGGACTCGCCGTACCACTTCGACATGACGTCGGAGCACTTCACGTTGATCATCTCGACGTTGAGCTCTGTCGCGAGCGCCTTCATGAGCAGGGTCTTTCCGCACCCCGGAGGCCCGAAGAGCAGTATGCCCTTCGAGGGCTCGATGCCGAAGCGCTCGGAGATGTCGGGGCGCAGGAGCGGCACCACCAGGCCCTCCTTGAGGTCCTGCTTGACGTCCCGAAGCCCCCCGACCATGTCGAACGAGGTCCTGCCCAGGGCCTTCATGTCGCTCACGCGCGTTCCGACGCCGGAGACGCCCATGCGGGCGACATAGTACTCGGCGAAGAGGTCCCGCGTCATCAGGGCCGTGGCGGCCGCCACCAGTGTGAGGGCCAGCCCGCAGGCGGCCGCCGCGGCGACGAGGATGGTGCCGTTGGCGTAGCCCAGCTGGCCCTGGGCGGCCATCGCCAGCGGTCCCGGGAGCGCCACGAGCAGGGCCGCCGAGACCGTCAGGGCGGCGGTGTCGCGGGATTTGAACGGGGCCCCGAGCCACGCCCCCAGCGAGAGCTCCGGCGTTATTCTCCGCGAGGAGAGCTGGGCCAGGAGGTAGGCGGCCAGGCACCAGCACGCCACCACGAGGAAGGGCGCCATGGAGGCGCCCAGGTTGGAGTTGATGACCGACGCCATGGCGTCGGTGTCTGCCCCACCGATGGCGGAGAAGGCGGCGCCCAGGTCGCCGGGAACGAAGCCGGTCTTGACCGGGTCGGAGAAGGTGATGAAGCTCGTGGCGTGGGGCGCGCCGGCAAGAAGGCCCGCGGCCACCTGGTCGCCGCAGGTGACGAGGAATGTGAGGAACAGTCCGGCGACCGCGGCCACCGCCACCGCGATGAACGGCGACACGAGCACCGCCGCCAGCGCCGGTATCACGAACGGGACGCCCAGGCGCGCCAGGAACACGGCGGCGAACACCAGGAAGCCGAACCGCCAGTCGAAGAAGCTGCCCGCGAGCACGAAGATGGAGAACACCAGGAAGAGCAACCCGAACTCGGCCGTCTGGTAGGCCGCCGCGGCCGAAACGAAGAGCGACAGGAAGAGCAGCGAGATGTACGGGAAGCGGTAGGCGAGCGCGCCCAGGACGCCGGCGACCAGGGCCACCATCCACCACGGGTAGAAGGGGACGAACGAGGCGCCCAGGGCGCTCAGGGCGCAGAACGCCACGGGCACGAGCAGCCGGGGCTGCTTGGTCTCGGCCTCGAAGCCCTTCCAGAACGCCGCGCCGCGGCCCTTGCCGTTGCCGTTCTGCTTCCCCTCTTGCTCCTCTGTCAGCTCCTCGACGGTCAGCTTGCGCTTCCGGTACAGGCCCCACACCGCGAGAGGGACGATGACGAGCGCCGCGACCGTTCCCGCGACCTCCTCCCATCCGGGCGAGTCCCTCATGGGGTGGAACACCGCGGCAGCGCGGGAGAACCGGAACTCGGCGATGTTGCGCTGGCCGTCGGTCGTGGTGGTCACGGTGCGGCTCTGGTTCTGGCCCCCGTACTCGACGGAGATCCGGTAGGTCCCCCAGTGCACGAAGGCCGGGACGGTGTAGGCGACGCCGCCTATCGTGGTCGTCTCGTGGCTCCAGGTGTCGTTTTCGAACCGGACCCGGGCGCCGTCGACCGGCCGGCCCAGCGTCTCGTCCCTCACGAGGACCGACAGGGCCACGTAGGTCGTCGGGTCGGGGTTGTCGCCGGCGGGTATGCCGTACTGGAACCAGCCCGACGAGAGCCTCGACATGTACATGTCGTAGGCGTCGACCCGGTAGCTGACGTTGAACCCGGGCCGGTTGGGCGTGGAGGCGACGTCCTGGCCGATGACGGCGGTCCCCGAGAACGGATTGTCGAACCGGAAGGGCACGGCGCCCTCGGAGGACCAGTTGCCCCCCTGGGCCTGGTAGCGCACGAGCACGTCGACCCGCTCGAGCCTCACGGAGGGGCTCCGGCTCTGGACGGAGAGGTTGACCGGCTCCAGCGCCCGGGGCGACTGCGGGCTCTGGGAGACCAGGATGTTCTCCGTGAATGAGTCGGAGGCGAAGGAGCCGTTCCTCGCCGGGGTGTAGCTGTGCACCGTCGAGGTCAGCTTCTGGAGGCCCGGGTCCCAGGCGACCACGAAGAAGTCTATCCGGCTGCCCCCGGCGTTGGAGGAGCCCGGTATTACGAAGTACATCGACGATTGCCCGCCTCCCGCGAAGCGGAACTCGCCCCCGAACGGGCCGCCCGGCACGGGCGTGCTGGAGCCCGCGGGCGTCATGTTGTAGTACAGGTTGGCGCCGCCGAAGGTCTGGAGCTCCTTCGCGGTGATGGTCACGTTCACGGCATCCAGGTTCTGCGGGGCGGCGGGCGAAAACGACACATCGATGTTCTCCTCGAATGTGGCGTGCACCCAGCCGCCCGCGGCGCCGCCCGGGAGCAGCGCGGCAAGCAGAAGCACGGCGGTCGCGGCCAGGATCGTCTCGGTCCTCAGCTTCTCAGTATGCATCTTTGTCCCTTTCCTTCAGCTTCTGTCGGATCGTGCGTCGGTTCCTGGGCGAGGCCACGCCCATGCCCCTCATCCGGGTGGGCCCCATCTTCTGCAGCAGCCGGCCCGCCCCCAGGCCTATGAAGGGCGCGAAGAGGTACACCGGCGGCGAGGGCTGGGTGAGTATTACCACTCCCGGCTGCACCGCCACGGGCACGGGCGGCGCGTAGGTCGGCAGGAGCGGCGGGGGCGGCGGTGGAGGGGGCGGCGGCGGGGCCGGCGGCGGCAGGAATGCGGGGGGCGGCGGCGGCACCGGCCGGATGACGGTCAGCCGGAGCCCGGGCAGCGGCACCGTGGCGGTCCCGCCGCTCCAGTCGGTGTACTCCACCCTGGCGCCGGGCTCCCCGCCCCGGCCCTCCCAGCGCAGGTCCACCTCGCCGGCGCCGTCGCAGACCACCCTGTAGGACGCGCTCCAGCACTGGCTGAGGTTGAGGGCCGCCACCGTCCAGTTGAGGAGCGTGAGGCTGCCTGAGGCGACCTCGACCGTGGCGGCCCCGTCCGGCGCCGGCGACACGCTCCCGGGTACCGGCCGCACGCCCGGCGACAGCACCTCGCAGACCCGGATGTCCTCTCCGGCCGTGTAGTTCTTGAAGCCTCTGCTGATGTTCAGGTAGATGGCCTCGAGCTCGGAGGCCGTCAGGGCGTGGAAGTAGGCGCCCCCGGTGCGGTCCGCAAGCCATCTTAAAAGCGGCTCGTCGAGGTCGTTGCCTAGGCCGATGGTGTAGAGCACCACCCCCCGGTCCACCATCCTCTGCACCGTGGCCGGGGTCACGTTGGCCTCCGGCGGGTCCGGTATCCCGTCGGTGAGCAGTATCCCGAGCAGCATCTTGGACCGGTCGCCCCGCGACTCGAGCTCGGCCGTGGCGCACGAGAGCGCCGCCTCGAGGTTGGTGCCGCTGCTGTAGCCGACCGTGGCAAGATCGGCCTTTATCGCCGTGTAGTCCGAAGAGAGGCCGTGGCCGTTGACCAATCCCGCCCCGTCGGCGAAGCTGACGACGCAGGCGCGGTCGGGCCAGATCATGCGGTCCACGTACTTCTGGGTGGCCACCACCCTGAGGAAGTCCGGGTCGCTGCCCGCCATGCTGCCCGAGCGGTCCATGACGAAAACCGTGTCCTGGGGCTCGAACGTGAACGAGGGCTCGCCCGCCCCCTCCAGGGAGATGTCGACCCGGGCCTCCGAGGGGTCGCCGCCGCTCCCCGCCGGCCAGATCCTGTCGGGCGACACCGACGAGTCGACATCGAGGCGGGGAGGCTGGGCGCCCACGTTGACGCGGCCCGTGGACGCCGAGACCGGAAGGACGAGCAACGTCGCAAGCAGGATGGCCGCCGCTGCCTGGCACCCCGCCGCCGCTGCCTTGCGGGCGTCCACCCTCCACGCCTGCAGGTTCTTCAGCCGATTACCACCCGTTCTGATACCGGCCCGGGCGGTCGGTGCGGGCCGACGGAGCCACCCGGACCGGATCGTGCAGCCGACCAGAATCGCCCCGATCGGTGGGCACCGCCCGCATTTCCGACGCACCCCCACCCTTTCATTTAATATTCTCCAGGTCCCTGATGACATCCTCCACCGTTTCGCTCTTCAGGCGTCCCGAAGTGCCGTTCTTCGCCACGCCCCCGTCTTCCTTGAGGTCCAGGTTCTCCACCGAGCCCACGAGGTCCCCCTCGTCGTCGGCGTGCTCCCCGCCCGGAACGTCCTTTGCGGGGTCGGGCCCGCCCTCCTTCGCATCATCCCCGCCGGCCTCCTCCTTCCCGGTCTCCCCGGCGGGCTCCTCCTCAATGTCCCCGCCCTCGTCCCTCCCGGCCCCCTTCCCGGCGTCGGGCGCCTCCGCGGGCTTCGCGGCCAGCTTGCCGCGCCGGCCCTTCCGGAGCGACCAGAACCCGCCGCCGGGCTTCCGGGGCGGGAGGTCCTGCCTTATCCACCTCTGGAGCCGCCCGTAGCGGACCATGGCAAGCAGCATCACCACGAGGAACAGCATGAAGAGGAACGCCGCGAGCGGCAGGCCGTCGGAGACGATCTTCCAGTAGTCCGGCTCGTTTTTCACCGTGAACCTCCCGGTCACCACCGCGGTGTTGCCCAGCTCGTCCTCGGCGAGGAAGGAGTAGGTGTGCTGGCCGTTGGAGCCGCTGTCGGTGGGCCAGCGGTATACGTACAGCCCGCTGGGCTCGAGGAGCAGGTCGCGCCAGCCCCTGCCGTCGATGTTGACCTGCACGCGGGACACCTTGCTGAGGTCGGTGGCGTTCACCGCGAACGACGTGAGGCCGGCCTTCTGTCCGCGCGGGGAGAGCACCTCCATGGCCGGCCCGGAGTTGTCCACCACGACGTTGACGGAGGTCTCGGACTCGTGGCCGGCGAAGTCGACCGATTTGGCCCTCACGGTGTGGTTGCCGTCAGGGAGCTGCGTGGTGTCGAGGAAGTGGCTGTAGGGCGAGCCCTCGACGGGCCGGTAGATTTCCCGGAATGTCTCGTTGTCCAGGGCGAAGAAGACCTTCTTGACCGAGCCGCCCGAGTAGACCCTTATCGCGGCGCTGCCGCGCAGGTGGGAGCCGTCCATGGGCTCCAGGATGGTCACCTGGGGCGCCAGGTTGTTCACGAAGACCGTCACCCGGTGCACCACGGCGTGGGCGGCCTGGTCGCTGGCCCGGATGGCTATGGTGTGCTCCCCGTCGGCAAGCAGGGTGGTGTTGAGCGGCCGGTCGACCGGGACCCAGCCCGAGTCGTCGACGGTGTAGACCACGCTTCCCGGGAACCGGTCCTCGGTCGTGACGTTGATGACGACCTCGCCGGACACGTAGTCGCCGTTGCGCGGGGAGTGGACCGTCACGCCGGGCGGGTTGTTGTCCACCATGAAGGTCAGGTTGGGGGCGTCGGTCCGCCGGCCCGAGGAGTCCACCGCGAAGGCGGAGAGGTTGTGCACGCCGTCCCCGACGGTCAGGGTGTCCACGGTGTACTCGTAGTAGCCGGTCTGCGAGTTGTAGGGCAGGTTCACCGTCAGGTTGAAGACATCCAGCCGGACCAGCGAGATGCCGTTCTGGTCGGACGCGGAGACCTGGAAGCGGAACACCCCTCCGGTGAACTGCCTCTGGAGCGGCGCGCTGACTATGCAGGTCGGGGCGTGGTTGTCGACTATCACGGAGAACTCCTGCTCCGTGGTGTGGCCCGCGAGGTCCCTGGACCGGATGGCCATCCGGTGGGTGCCGTCAGCGAGAGCGCTCGTGTTCCAGGGCAGCGCCGCGGCTATCCAGCCGGCGCCGTCGACGTTGTACTCCGTCGGGCCCGGGAAGGCGTCCGTGACGTTGACCTCGACGTCCACCAGGCCGCTCACGTAGTCCCCGGCCTGGGGGTTTTGGATGTTGAGCACGGGCGCGTGGTTGTCGACGCGGAAGTTCACCGGCCCAAGCGACACGGTCTTCCCGGAGCGGTCGGTCACCCTGGCGCTCACGTTGCGGACGTTGTCCTCGGTCCACACCAGCGTGTCGAACGAGTACTCGTACATCCCGGTCAGGGCGTTCTGCACCGCCCGGACCTCCCCGCCGTACAGGGTGAGCGTCACCTCCTCGATGCCGACCTGGTCGGCCGCCATCACCTGGAAGGTGAAGGTGCCCTCGACGTACTGGTTGGGGACGGGCGCGGCGATGTAGGCCACGGGGGCGTGGTTGTCCACGAACACCGATATGACCCTCTCCACCCGGTGGAGGGCCCCGTCCAGCACCCAGATGGTCAGCTGGCGCTGGCCGTCGGCCAGCGCGGAGGTGTCCCAGGCGGCGGTCCAGAGGTCGCCGGTGCGGTTCAGGGGGACCCACTCCCCGGCGCCCAGCCGGTACATCGCCCGCAGCGGGAAGGCGTCGCGGGAGGTGATGTTGACGGTGCAGAGGCCCTCCACGAAGCCGCCCTCCGCCGGGGAGTTCACCGAGAGGGTCGGGTCGTTGTTGTCGACGAAGAAGTCCACCGGGCCGACCACGGTCGTCCTTCCCGAGAGGTCCACGGCCGTCACCGTGGCGTTGTAGGTCCCGTCGGGAAGGCCCAGGGTGTTGATGGAGTAGTCGTACTGCCTGGAGAGCCCGTTGTAGGTCATGGTGTAGTTCCTGCCGTCGAACGTCAGCGTGACGTTGGAGAGGCCCAGGGCGTCGGAGGCCCCGGCGCGGAAGACCAGCACCCCCTCCACGAACTGCCCGGGGAGGGGCGTCACCAGGTCGCAGTACGGGTTGTTGTTGTCTACCATGACCTCCACCTCCGTCAGGGTCGTGTGGCGGAGGCGGTCCATCGCCCGCACGGTTATGGTGTGCTTTCCGTCCGTGACGCGGCTCGTGTTCCACTGGACCGTCCCGGAGGGGTCCGAGAGGTCTATCGCCTGCCACGGACCGCCGTCGATGCGGTACTCGGCGGTCGGGGTGTAGGGCCCGTCGGAGACATTGATGGAGATGTTCACGACGCCCCCGACGTAGTCGCCCTGCTGGGGGCTTTGGACCGACACGGTGGGGGCGTTGTTGTCCACGAAGAAGGACACCGCGGTCGCGGTGCCGTTTTGGTTCCCGGCCCGGTCGAACACCTCGAAGGTCAGGTTGGCCTGGCCGTCGGTGAAGACCGCCGTGTCCACGATGAACTCGTAGTACCCGCTGAACACGTTGTAGGTCATCCGCCGGGACCCGAGCTCCCGCAGCGAGGAGCCGCCCGCGAGGTCCTCGAAAAGGAGATCCACATGGTCCACGCCGACGTTGTCGGTGGCGCTCACCTGGAACGTCAGCTTGCCCTCCACGGTCTGGTTGGTGCTCGGGGCCACCATGAACGCCGAGGGCGGGGTGTTGTCGACCTGGAACTTCAAAATCACGCTGGTGGAGATGTGGTAGGTGCCGTTGTCTATGACCTCGATCTCGAGGGTGTGGAAGCCGTCCAGGAGCCTCGTCGTGTCCATCCCGGTGCCGTCCGCGACGTAGGTATCGGTCGTGGCGTTGTAGCTCATGGGCTGCCAGCTCTCCACCCCGTCGACGCGGAAGTGCGGGAGGCTCCCGTTGTCCAGTATGCCGTCCAGGTCGGAGGCCGTGACCTCGACGAGGACGTCGCCCCGGAGCATCATGTTCTCCTGGGGCCAGACGACGTAGAGGCTGGGCCTGTTCTGGATGGTGACCGAGGTGACGTTGACGACCGAGGCGCCGTACTCGTCGTAGGCGACCACCTTGAGGTTGTGCGACCCGTCGGAGAACCCGGTGGTCAGGAGCTTTATGTCGAACGCGCCGTCGGGGCCCAGGGAGCGGTCGAACCCGGCGAACTCGTTGTCGATGAAGAGCTCCGCCCAGGCGGCCTGGCTGGCCGGGAAGGGATAGGCGGTCACCGTGACCTCGTTTCTGATGGTGTCCCCGGCCTTGGGGCTCGAGATGTTGACGAAGAGCAGCACGATGTTGTCGACGTTCACCGAGACGCTGGAGGTCGCCACCGCGCCCGTGGAGTCCGTCGCCTGGAAGGTTATGGTGTGGGGCCCGTCGCTCAGGGTCCCGGTGTCGAGCTGGGCGCCGTACGCCACCGGGGCGGCCACGCCGGGGGTCACGCTGGTCGCCTCGCTGAGCCAGTCCGTGGCCGAGTCCGTGTCGATGTAGGGGTTGCGCTGGAGGGAGCGGTCGGAGGCGGCCTGGGGCCTGGGAGCGTTCCAGGCCGGGCTCTGGGGCGTCTCCCACTCGACGTAGTCCACCGTGGCGCCGGAGCCGTCCTTGAGCGTGAGCGAATCGCCCCCGTCCCCGAGCGCCTGGGCCGAGAGGCCGGCCGAGCAGGTCGCCCCCTTTCCGAAGAGCGCCCGGAAGGCCGAGCCGTTGGAGGCGACCGTCACGACGCCCAGGGAGGGGATGGAGGTGGCCCCGAACGTGTACCAGGTCCCGCCCTCCTCCACGAGCTTCCAGCCGCTGAGGTTGACCGCCGCGGCCGTGGGGTTGAAGAGCTCCACCCACTCGGCGGTGGCGCAGGAGGCGAGGTCGTATCCGACCTCGGACACCACCACCGAGGAGAGGTTGAGCGCGTTGCCCATGTCCGACCAGGCGCCGCCGTCGACCCGGTACACCGGGTTGGCCGCCAGGTCGGGTATCGGGTCCCCGTTGGGGTCGGAGACCCGGATGCTCAGGTTGTAGGTCCCGGCGATGACCTCGCTCCCCGCCGGGCTTATTATCTGGACGGAGGGCTTGTTCAGGAAGTTGACCAGTATGAGGTCGGTGAGGTCCTTGCCCTCCGGGTCCGTGACCACGGCCTTGAGGGTGTGGGGGCCGTCCGAGAACCACACGGTGTTGAGGCTGATGTTGTAGCCCCAGTTGCCCGAGCCGTCCAAATCGACCTCGGTGTAGCCCACCGCGGTGGCCGACCCGTCGACGAAGAGCTCGGCGTAGCCCGGGCCGGGGTAGGACTTCGAATCCTCCTCGAAGTCCACCTGCACGTTGTATATCCCGTTTATCGTGTCCCCCGAGCGCGGGCTTGTTATCGTGACGGAGGTGAGCGGGTCCCAGTTGTCGAACTCGAAGGTCTTGTAGCCCGAGGTCTCCCCGGCGCCGTTCACCGCCCGGGCCCGCAGCGTGTGGTTCCCGTCGGCGTAGTTTTTGGTGTTGAGGTCGTAGGCGTACGTCCCGGAGCCGGCCGGGATCATGTCGTTCACGTAGTTGCCGTCTACGTACAGCTCGACCCGGTCCGCCTGGGCCGCCCGGGCGGTCACGGTCGTGGTGTTCGCCAGGGGGCCGCCCGCCGGGGAGGTTATGTTGACGTCCGTCGGCGGGGCCGCGGAGGTGGGGTTGGCCACGGTTATGGATATCGTCCGGCGCGCCACCACGGAGCCGTGGTCCGAATCGCCCTTGACCAGGATCTCCACGTCGTACCTGCCGTTGGGGTACTGGGTGGTGTCCCAGGAGATCTTGAAGGTGTCGCCGCTCGAGAGCGTAAGGCTGGTCCAGGATATCCTGCCTCCGACGCGGAAGCCGACGAACGAGACGTTGGCCCCGGTGCCGCCGGGCGCGGCGGCGTCCACCTGGAAGGTGTAGTCGGAGTCCTTGACCGTGCCCCCGTCCTGGGGCATCACGAGCTTCATCTTCGGGCAGCCGGTCTGGAGTATCCCCCACCCCAGCGCCAGGTCGATGGAGTTCGAACCGGTGTCGTCGGCCACGATGTCATCGTCGTTGCCGATGTCCGTCCAGTAGTAGACCGAGCCGGTGTCGCCCTCGTAGTAGCGGATCATCACCCCGGCGGAGCCGTAGTCGCTGGTGTTGGCGTCGTAGGCGTCGGTGGTCGGGTAGCGGTCCCAGCGGTACTCGAACTCGTAGTGCCGCGACGGCGACGTGTAGTACTTGGCCCCGGCCGCGCCGTCCGTGGCGTCGCCGGAGGCCGTGTCGCCCGTGTCCCACTTGATGTACCCCTTGCCTCCCTGCAGCTGGTGGTCGGCGTAGGAGTCCGTGTAGCCGCCCGTGTATCCGATGATGGCGCAGTTCTCGTAGTTGTCGGTGAGTATGTAGTCCTGTTTCTTCTTGCCGGTGTAGTTCTGGTCGGTGTAGATCCGCAACGAGTCGTTGGCCGAGAAGTTCTGGTCGTAGATGACGAAACCGAGGTACACACGACGGGTGGAGAAGTCCTCCACCGCCTTGATGACGCCGTTCATCGTGTTGCCGGTCTCGTTGGTCAGCGTGAAGGGCTTCTCCCAGCAGTCGGCCCAGCTGTAGTCGTTGGTGATGTCCCCGTCCACCGCCGGGGCGGACTTCGTGTAGGTCGCGTAGATGGTCGCCCGGGTCTTGGAGGCGCCCAGCCGGATGTCGGCCCAGCCGGGGGAGGCCGAGCAGGGGTTGGCCCTGCCGGTGTATTCCCCGTTGGTCAGCTTCCAGTAGTACCAGGCGCTGTCCGGGAGCTGGTAGATCCTGATGTAGAACCCGAGCTCGTCGGAGGAGGCGACGTCCAGGTCCGACGAGGAGGCGCCGTCGTTTTTGGAGTTGTCAAGGGGTATTTTGAACTCGAAGAGGTTTATCCCGCCCTGCCGGTCGGCCGCGGCGGTGAGGTCGGTCGCCCCGTCGCCGTCGGCCTCCCAGGCCTGGGAGGTGGCGTTCCAGGCGCCGTCGACCTTGCTCCCCCCGGCCGAGAGGTAGGCGCAGTTCTCGTTGCGCTGGTTCGAGGGGTTGGTCAGGGCGTCGTCGTGGTCGCCGTCCGAGGTCGGGGACGAGGCGTTGCCCTCGTCGAAGTAGAGCCGGACCTCGTTGGCGTTGCCGGAGTTGCCGACGTATATCACGGCGACGTACAGGTTCGTGTCGTCGTTCATGAGAAGCAGCGTGGCGTCCATCTCCGTGGAGCCGCCCTCCTGCTTCATCCGGATGGTCCTGACATAGGCGTCGGCCCACTTGTCGCTGTCCTTGCCGTGGCCCCCGCCGTTGTCGGTGATGTCGCCGTTTATGGTCACCGAGGATGATGTGAAGTAGCTGTAGAGCTGCAGCGGGTTCCCGGACTCCTGGGCGACATGGGCCTCCGCCGGAGGCGCCCATGCGACCAGGCCCAGAAAGCCGCTCCAAACCAGTCCCGCGATCACGAGCACGCTTGCGAACTTCTTCGATCTCATACTACATTCCCCCGTCATTTCCTGCGTTGGCGTTCCTGCCGGTCATTCCAGAGCCCGGCATTATTTAAACCAATTCTGGTTCGGTTTCTAATCATCTAGACATACGATATTAATATTATTCTCTCAAAACCTGAGATTCAAGAATCGAACTGCGATGAATCCGCACCTTGCCCCCTGCACCCCGCACCCTGCACCCAGCACCCTGCCGTCCGCCCCCTGCTCCCCCTCAACAAACGAAAAAAGGTGTCGGGGGGGGGCTTTGAACCCCCGGCCTTCGGATGTCGCAGAGCTTAGAGGGTCTCCGTCTCCTATGAGTCCGACGCTCCACCAGGCTGAGCCACCCCGACGCATTGCGTGGACAAATTATCTGGGCCCAGATTGGTGGCAAAGCAGACCACGGATATAATATTTTGGTGGTCTAGTCGGCGACCAGGCCGGGCCACCCCGGCCGGCTGCGCGCATCCGAGAGACTGAAGAATCACGTCAGCGGGGATGATCGCTTCGGCAGACAGCAAAACCCTTAATTACGACAACGGCGTTCCGTCTTCCCAAGGGGGATACTGAATGAAGTTCCAGGAGTACGACGTCCCGGACGACTTGCACTACCACAAGGAGCACCACTGGATCCGGAAAGAGGGCGACCACTACATCCTCGGCGTGACCGACTTCGCCGCCAGGCTCGCCGGCGACATCACCTACGTCGACATGCCCTCCGAGGGCGACCGGGTCTCCCTGGACAAGCCCTTCGGGACGATGGAATCCGGAAAGTGGGTGGGCAAGCTCTACGGACCGTTCGACGGTGAGATCGTGGAGGTCAACCCCGAGATCTCCGACGACGCCACCCTGATAAACAAGGAGCCCTACGGCAAGGGCTGGATAGTGAAGGTCAAGGCCAAGGACCAATCGCAGGTGTCGGCCCTCATGAACCCGGCGGCCTACGTCGAGGCGATGAAGAAGAAGCTCGCCGAGATAAAGAAGTGAGCCGCCGGACATAGCGCTCCGCGCTTTCTGGCGTGTCCAGGACACTTTGGAAATCCACCTCCCTCAGCGAGAGCAGTCCCCCGGCGGTCAGAAGGCGCGTGTACTCGGCCTGAAGATCGGGGCCCTCCCAGCCATCCTTCACGGCCGCGGCCGCGGCCTCCGCGGCGCAGCGCCCGGAGGCGATCGCGAAGCGTATCCCCTCCCCCGTCCCGGGGAACACGAACCCGCCGGCGTCCCCGGCAAGGAGGATGCGGCCCCGGCCGGTCCTTTCGGGCGGGCCGGACATCGGGATGCGGTGCGAGCGGAAATCCGCCCCGGGCCGCCCCCCGGTCAGCTCCCCCACACGCGCCGAGGCGAGGAACCGCCCGAGCGCCTCCCTTCCGGCCCGGTCCCTTCGGAGGCTCCCCACCCCCACGCGCAGCTCCCCGGCGTGGGGCGCGACCCAGCCGTAGCCGGCCGGGATGACGTAGAACACATGGAACCAGTCGCCGGTCCGGCGCGAGATCTCGGCGCGCCCCATCGGCACCGAGGCCTGGCAGGCGAAGGCCAGCTTCCCCGGCCTGATCCGGGCGGCGGCGCCCGCCCTGGAGACCGCCCCGTCCGCCCCGATGAGCACCCGGCAGCCCACATCGGGCCCGTCCGTTTGCGCCACGACCAGACCAGCCTCCTCCGCCGCTCCGACGAAAACCCCGCGGCGAGGCGGCGTCCGAAGGCGAGAGACCAGCCAGGCGTCGAAGCGGGACCGGTCCACGGAGCAGCCGGGGCGCGAAAAGCGCGAGCGGAAGGTCCTCCCCGAGACCGTGTGCAGGAAATAGCCGCGGATGCTCCGTTCCCGCACGGCGGCGGGGACCGGGCCGGTGAGGTCCGATACCGTGGGCGGAAGGATGCCGGCGCAGGGCTTGTCCCTGGGGAAGCCGGCCCGGTCCAGCAGGATGTGCCCGACGCCGAGCCGCTCGAGCTCCGAAGCGGCGGAGGCGCCGGCCGGCCCGCCCCCGACAACCAAGACGGGCGCGATCTCCACGGGGCCGAATCCCCCCGCGGCGTATTAAAGCCGCGCGCAAAAGGCTATTAGGGGCCATCCATCTCCCCGCTCCCGATGGAGACTTCCGCCCGGCGGATATCGGAGCTCATCGCCCGGAACCGGCGAAGGCCGCTGGAGGCCCTGGTAGCGCACGCCTGGCGAATCCGCAATCGGCGCTTCCGGCCCTTGCTGGGCGTGTCGGCCCCGAGCCCCAAGGTATACCGGACCGGCCATTTCAGCAACCGGCCGGGCCGCTTCGTGAACATCAGCGTCACCGGCGCGAGGTGCTCGCTGCGCTGCGACCACTGCCGCGGGCGGCTGCTCCACGACATGATACCGGCCGAGACGCCGGAGAGGCTCGTCGAGGTGGGCAAGGCCCTCCGGAAACGGGGCTGCCTGGGGGCGCTGATATCGGGCGGCTCGGTGGAGGGGGGCTTCGTGCCCCTCGGGCCGTTCGCCGGCGCCATCGGGGAGCTGCGCAGGTCCGGCCTGCACGTTATCGCCCACACCGGCCTCATCGACCGGGACACGGCGGTGGCCCTGAAGGACGCCGGCGTGATGCAGGTGCTCATCGACGTGATGGGCGACCGGCGGACCATCCGCGAGGTCTACCACATGAGGCGCGCCCCCCCGGATTTCCGCCGCTCGCTGCTGATGATGAGGGAGGTGGGGCTGGACCTTGCCCCGCACGTCCTGCTCGGGCTCCACTACGGGAAGATACGCGGCGAGTACCGGGCGCTGCAGTACATAACCGAGGCCGGGCCCCAGGCGCTGGTGGTGATCGCGCTGACCAGGATTCGGGGCACCCCCATGTCGGAGGTGACCCCGCCGCCCGTGCCGGAGATCGGCCGGTTCCTGGCGGTCTCGCGCATCCTGAACCCGGAGGTCCCGCTCATCCTGGGCTGCATGCGCCAGCCCGGCCCGGAGAAGCCCGCCATGGAGCGACTGGCAATCGACGCCGGCGTCAACGCCATCGCCTACCCCCTCGACCGCAGCGTGGATTACGCCCGGGGGCGGGGGCTTCGCCCCGTCTTCACGGAGGAGTGCTGCTCGCTGATGGGAGACGCGCTGCCCAAGCGAACTGGAAGGCAGCGGGCAGCGGGCAGCGGGCAGTAGCGGGGCAGCGGGCAGCGGGCAGCGGGGAGCAGTGGGGCAGCAGGCAGCGGGGACGCGGCGGGGCCGTCGCTCCGCTGCCTGCTGCCTGATGCCCATACCCCCACTGCTGCCTGCTGCCCGCTGCCTCTTCGTCGTCCACCGCTCCCCGCTCCACGCTCCCTTTCCCAATCCACAATATTAATAGCCAACCTAGCCCTTCCGACGCCGGGAAACGGCCATGGCCGACATAGAGAAGGCTCCGGTGGTGCAGCTTCAGGACCTCGATTTCGGGTTCAGGAACGAGGTGGCGGCCGAGCCGGGCGGCGAGATGATCCGCTACTGCTTCCAGTGCGGCACCTGCACGGCCTCCTGCCCGGTGCGCGCGGTGGAGGACCGGTTCAACCCCCGAAGGATAATACGCATGGCCATACTGGGAATGAAGCGGGAGGTCCTGAACTCCTCGTTCATCTGGCTGTGCTCGAGCTGCTACGCCTGCCAGCAGCGGTGCCCCCAGGGCGTCAAGATCACCGGCATAATGGCCGCGCTCAAGAACCTCGCCGTCCGCAACAGGATAGTTCCGGCGATGTTTTCCGGGCAGGTGGCCAGCCTGAAGGCCCACGGCCGGGTGTACGAGGTCTCCGAGCTCGAGAACGAGAAAAGGGCCAAGATCGGGCTGCCCCAGATAACCGAGATGCCCCAGGAGATACGGACGATACTGGAGATGACCTGCGCCGAGGAGCTAGCCAGGGGCGGAAGCCCCCCCGCGGCGCCCGCCCCCCCGCAGCCGGCCGCGGGAGCCCCGAAGGGAGGGGCCTGACATGACCGACTACGCCTACTTCGGCGGCTGCACGATGCCGGTGCGCAACCTCAACTACGACATCTCCATGCGCAGGGTCGCCGGGGGCCTCGGTGTCAAACTGGTCGACGTGCCCGAGTTCGGCTGCTGCGGCTACCCGCTGGGCGCGCTCGACCACCACACGATGGTGCTGCTTTCGGCCCGCAACCTCTGCGTCGCCGAGGAGAAGGGCCTCTGCGAGATAGTGACGGGCTGCACCGGCTGCGCCGGGACCCTATCGAAGGTGAACAAGGCCCTCAAGGCGGACAGGCACAAGAGGGACCACATCAACCACGAGCTCTCGAAGCTGGGCCACGAGTTCAAGGGGAAGCTCCGCGTGCGCCACTTCGCCCGGATGCTGTACGACGACGTCGGGCCGGAGAAGGTCCGCTCGGCGGTGGTCAAGCCCCTCAAGGGCCTCAACGTCGCCGCCCACTACGGCTGCCACTACCTCAAGCCGACCGAGGCGTTCGACGAGCCGGAGGAGGTGGAGCGCCCGCACACGCTGGACCGGCTAATCGAGGCCACCGGCGCCGCGGCGATGGACTACCCCGGCAAGCTCCTCTGCTGCGGGGGCGACGTGCTCGGCGTGGACGAGACCACCGCGCTCAGGATGGCGCGGGAGAAGTTCCGCAACCTCAAGGACGCGAACGCCGACGCCATGACGCTGGTGTGCCCCTTCTGCGCGGTGATGTACGACGCCGGCCAGAAGAGCATCGAGGTCAAGCTCCAGGAGAAGTTCACGCTGCCGGTGCTCTACTACCCGCAGATACTCGGATTGGCCCTGGGCATGGACGAGAAGGCACTGGGCATCCAGCTCAACCGGACGAAGGCCAAGGATTTCGTGGACAAGGTGAGGAAGCTCCAGTAGGCCGTCCGCCGGTCGACCGCACCACAATCTTTAAACCGGCAATCCCATGACGAGACGGTCGCCTACATGCTCCTCGTCACCACCTGGTTCGGCTCCTTCCTCGTCGACGGCAAGCAGGTCGCCGACTCCCGGCTCTTCCCGAAGGAGGCGAAGGAGATCGCCCGCCGCCTGCGCCTGATGGAGAGGGGCGAGCTCCTCGAAGAGGAGAAGGCCCTGGCCTTTGCCCACAAGGGCTTCTCCGTCGCCGATTCGCGCCTGCGCTCCCTCGGGCCCGTCTCCAGTGACCGGGCTCCCTCCCTCGACCACATCGCCTCCAGGATGGGCTTCGCCCCGGCCCTCCTCCACGAGGCCACGCTCCTTCTGGGCCGCGAGAAGCTCGGCGAGCTCGGGCCCGACCGCTTCGTGGTCCAGGCCATCGCCGGCCTCGACGAGCTCACGAAGACCTCGAACCTGCTCATCGAGAGGCTGGCCGAGTGGTACGGCCTGCACTTCCCCGAGCTCGTGGAGTCCTCGACGCAGAAGGAGCTCGTCGACCTCGTGGCGCGCCTCGGGGACCGCGAGACCATCCGGTCGCAGGGCGGCAGGGACCTGGAATCGATGGGGACCCCGCTCTCCGATGACGACCGCCGGGCCGTGATGGAGTGGGCGGGGCTCGCCCGGTCCGTCCTGTCGTCCCAATCCGGGCTCGAGGGCTACGTCACGCGCCGCATGGAGCAGCTTTCGCCCAACCTCTCGGCGGTGGTGGGGCCGCTCCTGGCGGCGCGCCTGCTGGCGCACACCGGGAGCATCGAGCGGCTGGGGCGCCTCCCCGCCAGCACGATGCAGCTTCTGGGCGCGGAGAAAGCCCTCTTCCAGTTCATGACGGAGGGCGGCCGGCCCCCCAAGCACGGCGTGCTCTTCCAGCACCCGCTGGTCCACCGCGCCCCGCCCTGGCAGAGGGGCCGCATAGCCCGGGCGCTCGCCTCGGCGGCGTCGCTCGCGGCGCGCGTCGACGCGTTCGGGAAGCGGGACATAAGCGAATCGATACGCTCGGGACTGCAGAGGAAGCTCGAGCGGATACAGAAGGAGCGCGCCGCCCCGCCGGACGGCCGGAGGGCCGGGTCCCTCCCGCCGCGCCGCGCGAGGGCCGGCAACCCCGACCGGCGGCGGAGCCGGCGGTAGCGCGATATGGGACAAAATATAATAATCTAGGGAAGTTATAACGCGTGCTGCTGGGGGCCCCCGTTGCCTGATGCCGTGGAGTTATGGGAATACCAGGCCAGAGGAGAAGTGCGCGACCTGGCCATCGCCAAGAACGGCGAGCTCGTCGCCGCCGGCTCCGCGGACGGCGCGCTGGTCCTGCTCGACCGCGAGGGGAAGGCGCTCTGGACCCAGGACGCCGGGGCCCCGGTGCTGCGCGTCAAGCTGTCCGCCGACGGCGAGTACACGGCCGTGACCACCGCCGACAGCAAGGTCCACCTCTACGACCGGGCCGGCAAGCCGCTTTGGAAGATGGCCCTCAAGCACCCGATCCCCGGCCTCTCCATGAACTCCACCGGGAGCTCGGTGGTCATCGGCTCCGAGAACATGAACACCTACGTCATCGACCGCTCCGGCAAGGTGCTCTGGGGCGCCAAGATGGGCGCCGCCGTGGGCGATGTCGCCATCTCCATGAACGGCAACTACGTCGCCGCCGGCTCCGACGACCACTCCATCTACCTTCTGGACATCGGCGGCCGGCTGATGTGGAGCTACCGCACGGAGGGGCCCATCCAGTTCGTCGCCATCTCCGACAACGGCGACTACCTCATCGCCTCCTCGCTGGACAAGCGGCTCTACTTCTTCGACCGCTCCGGCGCGCTCATCTGGAACCCCAGATACCCCGAGGTGGCTGTGGCGATGGACCTTTCGCTTGCGGCGCGCAACATGGTCATCGGGGTGGGCAGCGAGGTCCACCTGCTCACCCGCGAGGGGTCCCTCCTCAAGCGCTGGGCGGCGGGCAACAAGGTGCTCGACGTCGCGATCTCCCAAAACGGCGAGTTCGCCGCCGCGGTGTCGGCCGACGAGCACATCCACTTCTTCGACCAGAACGGCGAGCAGATATGGAAGCACAAGTGCGCCGGCGCCCCCATATGCGTCGCGATGAACGCCACGGGGGACTTCGTGGTCGCCGGCGGCCGCGACCGGGCGGTGCACTACTTCGACAACAACCGGTTCTTCGAGGCGTTGATGACCGGCGCCCACCGGACGCTCGAGGCCGTGCGCCACTTCGGGGCCAACACGCTCGAGTCGGACGTCCTGATGCAGCGGGCCCAGTCGGAGTTCGAGCGCAAGGAGTTCACCTCCGCCCTGAACTACGCCCGGGGCGCGGAGAAGGTGGCGCTGCGGATAAAGGAGAAGAGCCGGCCCGATGTTTCGGTCCTGGCGGTCTCCTCCGAGAGCTTCAACGTGGATTCGCCCACCCGGCTCAGCCTCATACTCATGAACACCGGGACGGCCCACATACGCGAGGCCCGGCTGGAGTTCTCCGGCCAGGCGGCGGTGGAGGGCCAGATGAGGCTGCCCCAGGTCCCCGCCGGCAAGTTCGTGAACGAGACCTACGCCCTGAGGCCGCTTTCGGCGACCGGCATACCGATGAAGCTCGGGGTGTCGTTTTGGGACATGGAGGGCCGGGAGTACTTCGCCGAGGCCGTGTTCACGGTCTCGGGCGGGGAGCCCGGCCGGAAGGTGGCCTTCGGCAAGAACCAGCCGGTCATCCAGCACGGGAACATACAAAGGCTCATCGCGAAGGTCCAGGCCAGCAAGCGCGAGGTGCCCGCCAAGCCCCAGCCGGCGGCCCCGGCCCCCGGCCCCCGGCCCCCGGCCCCCGGCACTTTCGTCCCCGACGCCCGCTGCCCCGTCTGCGGGCAGGGCGTGCGGCGCGAGTGGCCCGCCTGCCCGTTCTGCCACGCCAAGTTCAAGACGGGGTGAGCCGGTGATGCAGCAGACGGCCTTCCGCGGCGTGTTCACCGACCGGGGAAGCCTCTTCACCCGGAGGCTCGCCGGCGGGAGCGTCTACGGCGAGCGGATAGTGAGCGCCGGGGGCGAGAGCTTCCGCGAGTGGGACATCCGGCGCAGCAAGCTCGCCGCGGCCATCAGGAACGGCCTGCGCGAGCTGCCATTGGACCGGGACTCGTCGGTGCTCTACCTGGGCGCCGCGAGCGGCACCACGGCCTCCCACGTCTCGGACCTGTGCCCGGACGGCCGGGTGGTGTGCGTGGAGGTCTCGCCGCGAAGCTTCCGAGACCTTCTGGCGGTGGCGGGCGGGCGGCCCAACATGTTCCCCGTCAACGCCGACGCCCGCCACCCCGAGAGGTACAGGGCCCTCCTGGGCGAATCCGACCTATTGTACCAAGACATCGCCCAGAGGGACCAAGACGACATATTCCTGCGCAACGCCTCGATGTTCCTGCGCCCCGGAGGCCGGGGGATGCTGATGGTCAAGTCCCGCAGCATCGCGGTGGCGGAGCGCCCGGACGAGGTGTTCCGCCGCGTCCTCGCCTCATTGGAGCGCGACCGCAGGCTCAAGGTCATCCAGACCGTGAGGCTCGAGCCGTTCCACAGGGACCATCTCGCCGTGAGCGTGCTTTGGAAATGAACCAGGGCGCAGGGGCGAAGACGGCAAGGCAGCAAGGGAGCAAGGCAGGAAGGCAGCAAGGGATGGCAGGAAGGCAGCAAGATAACAAGGCAGCAAGGGGACGGAACGTCCCGTCATCCCCTTCCTGCCTTCCTGCCCTCCTGCCTTGCTGCCTTCCCTTTCTGCCTTTCTGCCTTGCTGCCTTGCTGCCTTCCCTTTCTGCCTTTCTGCCTTGCTGCCTTGCTGCCTTCCCTTTCTGCCTTTCTGCCTTGCTGCCTTGCTGCCTTCCCTTTCTGCCTTCCTGCCTTTTCCCCGCGCCCTGCGCCCTGCGCCTTCAATCGGGTATAATATCAACAGGATAATGCACAGTCGTGTTCGTCAGCCCCCAGCCGCCGGTGGTCAGGGGCTCGCCCCCCAGGGGCAGCGCGCCCAGGAAGGCCGAGTCCGTGGCATCGGCGCAGAGCCACTGGCCGAACCGGTCGCCGAACGAGACCGTCCGCAGGTCGGTGTTGTAGTAACGGGAGAGCGAGTCCGTCGCGGGCTGCGGGTCGCCGCCGATGAACACGCTCAGGAAGGCGTGGTCGGTCTCGACGTGGAAACGCGTCTGGCCGCCCATCGCGGTCAAGAGCGCCGAGAGCAGCAATGTGTAGTCCTCGCAGTCGCCGGTCAGGAGGCGCAGCGTCTCGGCCGGGGACTGCCAGCGGTCCTCCCCGGCCGGCTCGGCCAGGTAGGTGACGTTGTTGTGGACGAAGTCGAACGCCGCCGCCGCCTGGAAGATGCTGAAGCCTCCCGGGAAGCGCGCCGCTATCTCGGCCGCCTTCCGCAGGACGGCCGGGTCCTTCGAGTCCATCAGCCGGTTCGCCTTGTCGAAGTAGTGGGCCGGGTTGGAACGCTCCTTGTACTTGACCGGCTCGGCGGCCGGACGGAACTCCATCGGCTTGAGCGAGGTGGAGATGTAGCCGTAGTCCCACCAGCCGGTCTTGGGGATGATGCCCTCCCGGGATTCGGCCTTGATGCCCGTCCTGA
Organism: Methanobacteriota archaeon; assembly: GCA_016874675.1. GTDB lineage: Archaea > Thermoplasmatota > DTKX01 > VGTL01 > VGTL01 > VGTL01. The sequence continues at coordinate 24,431 of VGTL01000023.1, forward strand.
ACGAGTAGTCGTACGTCCCGGGAGAGCCGGGGCCGGGGAAGTGGATGATGCCCAGGTACCTCTCCTGGCCCGGCGGGACCAGGACGCCCACGGTGGCGCAGACCGCCGGCCCCCAGCCGCCCTCGACGGATATCCCATACACGTAAAGCTCGTTTTGACCGGTGTTCTTGAGCCAGGTGCGGAGCTCGCCGCCCCATCCGGCGTAGGCCCGGGAGGCGGTCCAGGCCGCCTGCATCGAGTACCCCGGCGGGAACCGGGAGGCGTTCTCTGGCTGCGGGTCCCACAGGTTGGGGTCGTCCGGCGGGAACAGGGGCGGCTGCAGCATGCCGGCCGTGAAGCCCTGGCGCGTCGCCATCGGGTCCGGCTCCCGGGCGCTGAACCGGAGGTGGAGCGCCCCGACGAGCGCCAGGTTCACGGCGACGAGCACCGCCAGCGCGGCCAGCCACTTCCGGCCCGGTTCCACGACCCGATGATTGCGCGGCCGGTTATTAAGTATTTATGGAGAGGGGCAAAAAAGCCCACCAATCTGTTTAATATACCTCCAGGGCGCTAAATATCATTGCATGGGCCGGGGCACCGCCGCCGCATCCGCCCTTCTTGCCGCGCTCGCCCTACTTGCGGTGCTGGCCGTCTCGGCCCCCGCCGGGGCCCGCACCCCGTCCGTCCTGGTGGAGGTGCCCGAGGGCGTCGTGAAGGTGGACGCCTCCGTCTCCTCGTCGATGGTCGCCTCCTTCGGCGGCACTGTGGTCGTGTCCGGCAACCAGCTCCAGACCGCCACGGTCGACCTCTCGGTGGTGGCCGGCGACTGGGCCGCGGCCGCCGAGATAGCGCCGGCCCAGAAGGTGGCCACCGGAAACACCACCATCGCATTCACCGCCCTGGTGACAGTCGCGCCCGGCGCCCCCGAGGGGACCTATCCGGTGCAGGTCATCGCGCGCGCCGAATCGCCCGGCTCGCCGGCGGCGGTCTCCCAGAACCTGACCGCCGTGAGACTCGTACGGAACCGGATAGGCCTGCAGGTCGACCGGCCCTCCGTCGAGGCGGGGCCGGGCGAGACGGTGGTGTTCTCCGTCCGGGTGTTCAACAACGGCAGCACTGCCGACACCGTGGCCTCCTCGCTGAGGCGGCTGGGAGGGGGGCTCGACCGGTTCTCCTGTCTCCTGGACCAGGATTCCTTCGACATAGAGAGCGACGGGTCCGTCTTCTTCAACGTCAACTTCACCCTGGCCCAGAACGCCACGCCCGGCACCTACTCGGTCACCTTCTCCGCGCAGAGCGCGGCCTCCGAGAGCTCCCGGGGGGAGACCGTGCTTTCGGTCGTGGTCCCGGCCAGGCCGCCCGTCGGGTCCGGGCCGGCCGGGCCCGACTTTCTGCTCTGGTTCGGCATCTCCGTGGTTGTAGTGGGGGCGTGCCTCACCGTGTTCATCGGGGGCACGGAGATAGGCCTGCTGGCCTTCCTGCAGTTCGTGCTGGTCCCGCTCTTCGTGCGTATACGGAAGGACCATGTCCTGGACCACTTCACCCGGGGCCAGATCTACGGTTTCATCAAGGCCAACCCCGGGACCCACTACATCGCCGTCCAGGAGCACCTGGAGCTCCAAAACGGCGTGCTGGCCTACCACCTCAAGGTGCTCGAGCGCGAGGAGTACATCACCTCCGAGCGCGACGGCATCTACAAGCGCTTCTACCCGCGGCACATGAAGATTCCGCGCAAGGTGCGCCAGCTCACGCGCGTGCAGCGCGACATAGTCTCGGCCCTGAGGGCGCACCCCGGCACCAGCCAGAACGGCCTGGCGCGCCTTGTGGGCGAGAGCAAGCAGGTCGTCGGCTACCATGTCCGGGTGCTCCAGAAGGCCGGGCTGGTCCGCGTCGAGCGGGACGCCCAGCAGACCCGGTGCTACCTGGAGGACGCGCCGCTCGAGGTCGAGCCCGAGGCGGAGGCGCCGGCCGAGCCCGACGAGCTGCCCGACGTCATCAAGGAGATCCACGCCTGAGTCTCACGAGTTCGTATGGGGGTCTTTCGGATGGTGCATGGTGAGAGCGGAGGCTGGAGGGCCGTCTGCGCGGCGGGCGAAGTCATCGGGGTAGGTCGTCGGGGATGACCGGTAGAAAGAGGCTGGGAACACCCGTCTTGTTGCTTGCGACATGCCTCATGCTTTTCCTGCCGCCACAGGCCTTGGCATCGGCCGGCGGCGGCTGCATCCCCTCCTTCTCGATGAAGCTGGATGCGGCCGTGCAGCACGCCCGGGTGACCGGGGGCGTCGCCGAGGTCGTCGTGTTCACCGGTCAGATGGGCCTGACCAAGCTTCCGGCCGAGCGGTGCGTCGTCACCCTGAACGCCTCCACGGACACCGGCTGGGCGGCGCAGGTGTCCCCTCCGGTGACGGTGTTCACCAGCACCACCCCCCAGCCCTTCAGCTGCTCGGTCTCCGTGCCGGCCGGGGCGTCCGCAAACCAGACCGCCCGGCTCGCCATCAAGGGCCGCGTGCATTCCTACAACTGGCAAGGCAACGCCGAGGTGAATGGACATGTTATCGTCGATCCGTACTTCAGGATATCGCTCTCGACCGACAAACCCATCACGACCATCGTCCAGGGAGAGCGGACCGGCTTTGCGATCACGGCGACCAACCTGGGCAACGGCAATGATTCCTTCACGACGGAGATATCGAACCTGGGCGAGCTGAGACGGAGCGGCTGGACCGTGGTGCTTGACGGCACCCTGCGGGGAATCCGGCCCGGCGAGAACCGGACATTGCGCCTTGCCGCCCGGTCGCCCGGGGACGACCGGGCAATCGTCGACCGGCTCGTCCACATGAAGTTCAGATGCGAGTCCCAGAACGCCACCGACCAGAAAGAGGACGTGTCCCAAACGATCTCCCTCACCATCCAGGTCCGGTCCGTCTGGCTCCCCAACCTGTGCCCGTACCTACTCATACTGTTTCTGGCCATCGCGGCAGGATACCTCCTGCGCCCCCGTTACGGCCTGCGCCGCCGGGCCCCCCGGTGACATGCTCGAGGTGTCAAACGAGCAAACCAATCTCTTTTTATACCCAGGGCGCCCAATGCACCTTTGCCGGTGACGGTGAGAAAGATGGTCGGAGAAAAAAGATATATAGCGCGTGGGGCATATAACCATCCCAGAGAGGTGCAGGGAATGGAAGTTCCGCGCAGGGCTTTCGCAGCTTTAGCCGCGTTCTTGATGATGCTCGGGGCGGCGCTCGTGCTGGTCCCCCAGGCGAGCCAGGCAGCCGTCAACCCCGTGCCGGTCCTCGCGATAAGGCTGGACACGGCCAACCAGAACGCCAAGGTCACGGAGAGCGCTCCCGGCATAGTGCAGTTCACCGGGCAGATATCCATCGACAAGCTCCCGGTCGAGCGCTGCGTCGTGACATTGACCTCCTCGACCGACACCGGCTGGGTGTCCCAGGTGTCCCCCAGCACCGCGGTCTTCACCACCACCACCCCCCAGGCCTTCACCTGCACCGTGGTCGTCCCCCAGGGCACGCCCAACAGCCAGTTCGGCAACCTCATAATCAACGGGCGCGCGGTCGCCGGCGGCCTCCAGAGCCTCGCCGAGACCAAGGCCATCATCGCGGTCGACCCCTACTTCAGGCTCACGCTCGACTCGGACGTCCCCTACAGGGAGATCTCCCCCGGGACCCAGGCCTTCTTCACCATCAAGCTGACCAACGCCGGGAACGCCGTCGACTCGTTCGAGCTCGAGATAAGCAACCTCAAGGAGCTCACGTCCAAGCACTGGACCGTGGTGCTATCGGCCAACACCATCATGAAGGTCATGCCGGGCGAGTACAAGCCCTTCAGGATAACCGCCCAGTCGCCCCGCGACTGGACCATCTGGAAGAGCGAGCCGTCCGTAATAATCATGAAGGCGACCTCCCAGAACGCCAAGGACTTCCAGCAGGTCATCTCCCTGTCGTTCCCCGTGTACGCCTACGAAAAGGGCTTCTACATCCCCGGCTTCGACCCGCTGTTCCTCATCGCGGCCTTCGGGATAGGCCTGGTCGTGCTCAGAAGGAACAGGAAGTGAAGCCCCCTTCCCGATACAGCGACGCAGACCAAAGGACCGTTGCCCCCAGGTGATGCCATGTCCCCACTGAGAGACGCGATGGGCATTGACGGAGCCGAGGACGAGCCCCAGGAGGACGACCGGGAAGAGGACGGCCGGCCGGGGGACGAGGGCGCGGAACCGTCGTCCGGGGACGGTGAGGTCACGGTCGGAGGGAGGGAAGAGCCCGAGGTCCACGAGGTCCGGGCCCGGCCCCCCAGGCGCCGAAGGCGCGGGAAGGGACGGCACGGGACGCGGCGGAGGGGGCCCGAGGAGCCGAAAAGGGACAGCCGCACCCGGAGGCTGTACATCATCGCCATCGCGCTCATCACCATAGTGCCGGTGGTCGGCGTGGCCTATTTCTTCTGGGGTCCGCCCGGCTCGATTCAGAAGATAGACCTCCTCGCCCGGCCGTACGCCGACCCCGACACGGGCGTCTCCGGCATGGCCATCGCGGCGTTCATCGACGCCGGCAAGCCCTCGGCCTTCTCGGGCAAGGGGGACCTCAAGATCTCCCTGGACGGCACCGAGGTCTACTCCGGGCAGCTGGACATCTCCGAAAGCCGGGCGATGCGCAACCTGCCCCTGGACCAGTTCGCCGTCGGCAACGGGGACTACCGCGTCCAGTTCTCCTTCCAGGGGGTCACCACGAGCACCTTCTTCACCACGAACGAGATAATCGAGAGGCTCAACTTCACGGCCTTCAACATCACCCACATAACCAACGCAACCCTGGTGCCCGACGGCAACGCCCGGCTCGGGTACACGGTCACGTTCCTCAGCCTGGCCGACATCACCCAGCTTGCCACCGGCAGGGACGGCCTCCAGGTGGAGGTCTTCAAGAACGGGGCCCCGGAGAACAGGTTCACCGACACCATCGGCACCAAGACCCAGGTGAACAAGAACTTCCCCGTCGGCGGGAACGGCAACTACACCCTGAAGGCCACCTTCACGAACTCCAAGGTCAAGCCCGGCTCCAAGTACCACAAGGTGGAGGCGGAGGCCCGCGACCCGTACACCAACACCTCCTTCGTCCTGGTGTCCATACCCCCCACGGCCGTCCCCAAGACGGACAAGACCACCGCCCAGTGGAAACTCGCCGACGGCGGCGCGACATTCAGGTTCGACGCACTGGGGTCGGTGGCCTACGAGGGCGCGACCATAGTGAACTACACCTGGGACTTCGGCGACGGCTACGGCGACGACTCGCCGGTCACGACGCACACCTACACGATGCCCCCCGTGGCGGGCCAGCCCCCCCTGAAATACGTCGTCACCCTCGCAGTCGTGGACAGCAACCAGCAATCCGTATTCGAGCAGCTCGAGCTCACCGTGACGGTCTAGGCCCGATGACGGCCCCGACGCGACCGTTCCCCATCTTCGACGCCCACATGCACCTGGACCCGGAGGGCCTCGGCGTCCGGGCCGCCAAAGAGTTCGAGCGGGCCGGGGGCACCGGGCTCGTGCTGGTCGGGAAGCCCTACCGGAGCGTCCGGTGCTCCACAGCGGCCGACTTTGGGTGCAGTTTCGAAATCACGGTGGACCTTGCCCGCCGCGTCCGGGAGGGCACCGGGCTCCGGGTGCTCGTGGCCGTCGGGCCCCACCCGGCCGAGCTCCCGCGTCTTTCCGGGGAGCTGGGGCTCGAGAGGGCCGAGCGTGTCATGCTGGATGCGCTGGAGACGGCCGCCTCGTTCGTCCGGGAGGGAAAGGCCCACGCGCTGGGAGAGGTCGGGCGCCCTCACTTCGACGTCCCGCCCGACCAGTGGGAGGCCTCCAACGGGATAATGTCGGAGGGGATGCGCCTGGCCCGGGAGCTGGGCTGCGCCATAATACTGCACACGGAGAGCGCCACGCCCGGGGTCTTCGCGGAGCTCGCCGGGCTCGCCCGGAGGGCCGGGCTGCCCCTTGATCGGACGGTCAAGCACTTCTCGCCGCCGGTGATCGGCCTGGCGGAGAACGCCGGGCTGTTCCCGTCGGTCCTCGCCGGCAAGGGGGCAGTGGAGAAGGCGCTCGCGCAGGGCACCCGCTTCCTGGTCGAGACGGACTACATCGACGACCCGCGCCGGCCGGGAGCGGTTCTCGGCCCGGCCACCGTCCCCCGCCGGACTCTGGACCTCCTTGCCCGGGGCGTCCTCTCGGAGGAGGCGGCGTTCGTCATCCACGGGGACAATCCGCGAAAGGTGTTCGGGCAATAGGCCCAATTGTGGAAGGCAGGAAGGCAGGAAGGCAGCAAGGCAGCAAGGGACTGACGACCGGTCCCCCTCCTGCCTTGCTGCCTTGCTGCCTTGCTGCCTTCCACCCTTCGTAATCTATATATCATAGCAGTGGATAGCGGGCCCTCGCATGGATTACAGCCAGTGGGAGAAGTATTACGACCAGATAATGCTGGACTTCGGGTACGACACGGAGAAGGACGTCGAGGCGGCCGAGGTGCTGGCCGGGGTCTCGACGGGAAAGAGCCTCGCGACCATCGAGGACCTCCGGGTGCCGCTCTCGGGGAAGCACGTCTACGTCTTCGGGGACGGGCCGGGGCTTCCGGATTCCCTGGAGGGCCACCACTTCGAGGGCACGCTGGTTTCGGCCGACGGGGCGACCTCGGCGCTCATGGCCAGAAGCATCGTCCCCAACATCATCGTCACCGACCTCGACGGCAGGGTGGAGGACCAGGTCGCGGCCAACGAGAAGGGCGCGGTAGTCGTGATACTGGCCCACGGGGACAACATGCCGGCGCTGAGGGAGTGGGTGCCGCGCTTTGCGGGGAAGATCGTGGCGACCAGCCAGTCCAGGCCGATAAAGCACCTTCTGAGCTTCGGCGGCTTCACGGACGGCGACCGGGCCGTCTTCCTGGCGGACCACTTCGGCGCCAAGAGGATAACCCTCGTGGGCTTCGACTTCGGCTCCGACCGCGGCCGCGTCAACCCGGCCGACTACGAGGAGGAGATAGACCTCAACGACCGCGACAAGGTCAAGATGCGCAAGCTCACCTGGGCCAATGTGCTCATCGCGATGCTGGACAATCCGGCGATATCTTTCTATCGGTGAATTATCCGGGTGCCGGGGGCCGGGACGAACGCGTCGTCTCCCGGTTCCCGGATCCCTGCACCCTGCACCCGGATTCGTTCCTGCACCCGGCCCCCGGCCCCCGGCCCCCGGAACTCGCCCCGGCCCCCGGCCCAGTCCAACGGCGTTCGCCTACAGTCCCCTCATCCACTCGGGCCTGTAGTCGCTTCGGCCGAGTGCCTCGTCTATTTGCGCCAATATCTTCTGCTTGTCCTGCGGAAGGGTTCCGCGGATGTTGGCGTAGTTCGAGGCGTGGTTGACCCGGAAGATGCAGTTTGAGAGCTCCAGTTTCTCGACGACCCGGCGCAGCTCCTGAAGCGACTCTTTCGGGTCGAGGAGGGTGAGCCTCCCCTCCTCGACCTCCTTGCAGATCGGCGCCGGCTCCACGACCATGAGCGTCAGGGCCCCGGCGTACTCCGGGTCCATGGCGTTGAGCACCCGGGCGGTCTCCCGGGCGTGCTCCTCGGTTCTCTCCCTGCCGCCCAGGCCCAGTATCCAGATGACCGAAAGGGGTATTCCGGCCTCCTTGACCTTCTTAGCGGCCGCTATCATGTCCTTCGAGAGCGCGCCCTTCTTCACGGCGCGCAAAATGGCGTCCGAGCCGCTCTCCAGGCCGATGTAGATGATGCCCAGGCCGGCCTCCTTCAGGGCCCTGAGCTCCGCAACGGTCTTCTTCCGGATGTTCCCGGGCGAGCCGTAGATGGAGGCCCGTTCCAGGCGCGGGAAGTTTTTCCTGAGCATCCCCAGGAGATCCAGAAGCTGCGGGGCCGGGATGGCCAGGGCGTCCCCGTCGGCCAGGAAGATGCGGGTGGCGCCCCGGTAGTGGGGCAGGACCGCTCTTACGTCGCGCTCCATCTCATCCAGGGACTTGATGCGGAAGTCCCTGTCGATGTAGGAGACGCAGAAGGTGCAGGTGCGGTGGGAGCATCCTATCGTGGCCTGCAGGATGAGGCTCGTGGCCTCGGAGGGGGGCCTGTATACTGTGCCCTCGTGGATTCGGTCCACCGGGTCGCCCAGGCGCATCGGCCCGTCGAGGACCGTCCGACCGTATAATCCTTGCGGAGGGGCCGCGCTCTCCCCGGCGAGCGCCGCGACAAGGGGCAGCACGCGTCACGGTTTAGGTCGACCAAAATCTATTTATTTTAGGGTGGCCTAAACCCCCCCGGGAGAGCCATGCCGAAGGAGGAGACGGAGGAGTACCTCGAGGCGATGCTGGACCTTTCCGCCGGCGGGAGGGCGGTGAAGACCACGGCCCTGGCGGAGAGGCTCGGCGTCGCGCCGGCGAGCGCCACGGAGGCCGTGCAGAGGCTCTGCCGCGACGGCCTCGTCTCCTACGAGCCCTACAAGGGCGCCTCGCTCACGCCGAAGGGCAGGGAGGCCGCAAGCCGCGTGAAGCGCAAGCACCGCCTGCTAGAGGTGTTCCTCACGCGCGTGCTGCGCATGGCACCCAGGAAGGCACACGTGGAGGCCTGCCGGATGGAGCACTCGCTCTCGGACGACACGGAGGAGGCGCTCTGCCGGAGCCTCCACGGCCCCGATTGCTGCCCCGACGGGGACCCCATCCCGCCCTGCGACCGGGACGTCGAGAGCTGCGCCACCTGCATCGCGTCCCCCCGGCCCTCCGGGAAGCGGGACCGGGGGCAGGCGGTCCCGCTGACCTCGATGCAGCCGGGAAGGACCGCCCGCGTCCTCTTCGTGCGCGGCGGGAGGGCCGTCGTGAAGCGGCTCTGCGACCTGGGCCTCACGCCGGGCACCCAGGTGAGGCTCCTGCGCTCCGCCCCCATGAGGGGCCCCGTCGAGGTCCGCGTCAGGGGCTGCGACCTCGCCATCGGGCGCGGGATCGCCCTCAAGGTGTTCGTGGAGGACCCCGGGAGCGCCGCATGAGCTGCCATGGGGAGCAACCCTCAACGAAGCGGCCGCGCGGCGCCGGGCCGGTCATCGCCCTGGTGGGCAACGCCAACGTCGGAAAGAGCGCCATATTCAACCAGCTCACAGGGCTGGAGCAGGCCGTCGGCAACTGGCCGGGCAAGACCGTCGAGAAGGCCGAGGGCGTCCTGCTCCACCGGGGAAGGCGCATCCGGGTGATCGACCTCCCGGGCACCTACTCTCTGCTCGCGCGATCGGAGGACGAGAGGATAACCCGCGACTTCCTGGTCGGGCAAGGGGCCGACGTCATAATCAACGTCGTGGACGCCACCGCGCTGGAGCGGAACCTGTACCTCTCGGTGCAGCTGCTCGGGATCGGCACGCCGGTGGTGGTGGCGCTCAACCTCGTCGACGTCGCCCGGAAGCGGGGCATGATCGTGGACGCCCGCCGCCTGCGGCGGCTCCTGGGCACGGAGGTGGTCCCGACGGTGGCCGTGCAGGGCACCGGCGTGCACGAGCTCGTGGACGCCGCGCTCAGGGTCCGGAACCGGCCCCGCCGCGAGACGCCCGAGATAATGAGGTACGGCCCCGAGGTCGAAAGGCGCATCGGCAAGCTCGAGGCGCTTCTCGGGCCCCAGCGAAAGGGCGTCCCGGCGCGCTGGGCCGCGATAAAGCTCCTCGAGGGGGACACGCGCCTTTTGCGCCGGCTCTCCCGGTCGCGCCCCGACCTCGCCAACGCCGTGGGGATCCTCTCGGGGGAGCTTTCGGACATCCACCGGGAGCCCGCCTCCACGGTAATCGCCGCCGAGAGGTACGCGCTCGTCGGGCGGCTCGCCCGGGAGGCCCAGGACCTCGCCCCGGAGGGGCGGCGCAGGGGCGCCGAGTGGCTGGATTCGGCAAGCATGCACCCGGTCTGGGGCTACGTCCTGCTGATAGTCATAATGCTGGGCATCCTCGCGTTCATATCCGTTTTCGGGGGCTGGGCGGCGACGGCCATCGAGCGCGCCTTCGAGTCGGTCAACCCCGGCGCCTCCGAATGGTGGGGCGCTCTCGCCTGGAACGGCGGGGCGGTCGGGCTTTACGCTGCCCTGGGCGTGGCATTGGGGTTCCTCCTGCCTTTCTATTTCATCCTGAGCCTCCTTGAGAACTCCGGCTACCTGCCCCGGTTGGCCTTCCTCATGGACCGCCCCTGCCACGCCATGGGGCTGCATGGAAAGGCAGCGGTCCCCCTGATAACCGCCTTCGGCTGCAACGTGCCCGCCTGCGTGGGCTGCCGGATAATCGAGAACCGGCGGGACCGCCTCATAGCCACGTTCCTCTCGACGCTGGTGCCCTGCTCGGCCCGCACCGCGGTCATACTGGGAATCGTGGGCACGTTCATGGGGCCCCTGTGGGCGATGGCGCTGTACCTCGTGGACTTCGCGATCATCATCGGCCTGGGGCGCCTGCTCCACAGGACCATGAGGGGCGCCTCGGTCGGCATAATAATGGAGATACCCCCCTACCGCTGGCCCGTGCCCCGGCTCGTGGCCCGCCAGGCCTGGGCGCGCTTTCGGCCCTTCCTCGTGACCGCGGTCCCGCTCATCGTGCTGGGCAGCCTCGCCATAGAGTGCCTGAGGTTGGCCCACGCGCTCGACGAGATAACGGCCTGGATGGAGCCCGTCACGGTGGCCTGGCTGGGGCTGCCGGCGTTCACCGGCGTGCTCTTCATCCTGGGCATCCTGCGAAAGGAGGCCGCGGTGGTGCTCCTGGCCAGCGTGGCCGGGACGGTGAACATCCCCTCGGTGATGACCCCGGTGCAGATGTTCGTGTTCGCGCTCGTCATAATGCTCTACATCCCCTGCATCGCGACCATAGCCGCCTTGGGCCGGGAGGTCGGCTGGAGGACGGCGGGGCTCATCACCGCGGCCGAGATCGGATTGGCGATCCTCGCCGGCGGCCTCGCCTTCCGGCTGCTCTCGCCGTTCCTCTGAGTCCCACCCAAAAAAAGATAATCCCGCAAGCGCTCAACCGGTCGCTCCCATGAGGATAGTGGTCATCGGCGGCATGGCCGCCGGCGCAACGGCGGCGCAGTTTTCGCGCAAGACCGACCGCAAGGCCGAGGTGACGATAATAGGCAAGGAGCCCCATCCAATCTACTCCAAGTGCGGCCTGCCCTACTCCCTGTCGGGAAGGATACCGACCTTCGAGCGCCTGGTCGAGTTCGACGAGACGTGGTTCCGCCAGTTCCACATCGGATTGCAGCTGGGCACGGAGGTCACCTCCGTGGACCACTCGGCCCGCACCCTCACGACCTGCGACCTGCGGGGCGGGCGAGAGGGCACGGTCCAGTACGATAGACTGATCATCGCGACGGGCGCCAGCCCCTGGATGCCCCCCATAGAGGGCGCCTACTCGGAGCCCGGCGTCCTGAAGGAGGGCGTCCACCTCATAAGGACCCTCGGCGACGGCAAGCGGCTCTCGGGGAACACCTGGCGGGACTCGCGGGCCGTCATCGTCGGCGGGGGGCTCATCGGGATGGAGTTCGCCGAGGCCCTGACCATCCGGGGCGTGCACGTCGGCATCGTCGAGATGCAAAGCGAGCTCCTCCTGGCCTCGCTGGACGAGGACATGGCCCGGGCCGCAAGGCAGATAATCGACCGGAGCCGCACGCCGGTGTTCACGGGGCACGTCGCCCGGGCCGTCAACGGGGACCAGCGCGCCGAATCCGTCACCATCGAGGAGGCCGCCACCGGGAAGCGGACCGAGCTCCCGGCGGACATCGTGCTCATATCGACCGGGACGCGGGGCAACACCGACCTTGCGGTCAAGGCGGGGTGCGCGCTGGGCGTGACCGGCCAGATAAAGGTCAACTCGCGCTGCGAGACCTCCGTCCCGGGGATATGGGCGGCCGGGGACTGCACCGAGTACGTCGACCTCGTGACCGGGGCGCCCGTGGCGGTGGGCATGGGGACGGTGGCGGCCCGCCAGGGCCGCACCGCCGGGACGAACGCGGCCGGCGGCCGCTCGGAGCTCCCGCCCGGCGTCCTGGGCACGAGGGTGACGGAGGCGTTCGGGATGCACCTGGCCGGCGTCGGCCCGACGGAGGCCCAGCTGCGCAAGGCGGGCATCGAGCCGGTGATAGGCCGCTTCGTGGGCTCCACCCTCCCGGACTACATCCCCGGCGGGCACGAGATAACGGTCAAGGTGCTCGCCCACCCGGAGGGCGGCCGCCTCCTCGGGGCGCAGATTGTGGGCACGAGCCGCGTGCATCAGAGGATCAACTCGTTCGCGGTGGCTATCCTGGCCGGGATGACCGTGGAGCAGTTCTCCAAGCTGGAGACGGCCTACGCCCCGCCAATCGCCCCCACGCTCGACGTCATCACCCTGGCGTGCGACGTGGCGCTCATGAAGATGAGGCGAAGATGAAGCGGGGGAGCAAGGCAGCAAGGCAGAAAGGCAGCAAGGCAGCAAGGGAGAAAGGGGGGCAGGAAGGCAGCAAGGCAGAAAGGCAGCAAGGGACTGACGACCGATCCCCCTCCTGCCTTCCTGCCTTGCTGCCTCGATGCCATGCTGCCTTCGATCCATCGCCCGCCAGCGGCTTCGCGGCCGAAGGAAGACCCCCCACGATGAGCCACGGAACCGGCTGTGGGACACAATTCATTAAGCCCCTGGCGTCCCCGGTAGCGGATAGTCTGGCCCGTAGAGGTTAAGCAGGTTGTGCCATGCCGATTGGCACTTATCGGCGGTGTTGATTCTA
>VGTL01000024.1 GCA_016874675.1 Methanobacteriota archaeon
GTACATCATCTCCAGGGTGCTGTTGCGCTGCACCACGGTGGGCATGGTGGCGTAGGCGTCCCAGCCGGCGCCGTAGCTCAGGACTGGGTTGCCGGCATGCCTCGTCCAGGTGGCCCCGTCGGACGAGGTGGCATAGCCGATGGCCACGCGGGCGCCGTCGTGCCCGGCGTACCACATCCGGTACTCGTCCCCCGCCTTCATGACGCAGGGAAAGAGCACATCGTCGTCGTCCCAGGCTCCCCCGGGCCCCAGGGCCAGTACCGGGTTGCCGGCGTACTTTGTCCAGGTGGTCCCGTCGGGGGAGGTGGCGTAGCCGATCTGCTGGTTGGCGGCGTTCCCGGTGTAGTACATCCTGTAGGTGCCGCCGTCCTTGATGACGCAAACCGACCATATGCCGGTGTCCCAGGCCCCGGAGGCGCCGTACTTCATCACCCCGGTGGCGACGGTGGTCCAGCTCTTGCCGTCGCCCGAGGTGGCGTAGCAGACCCCCGAGCTGTCGGAGTACCACATCTTCCAGGTGGTGCCGTCCTTCATGACGGAGGGGTTGCAATCGCTGCTCCGGACCGGGTTGCCGGAGTACCTGGTCCAGGACTTGCAGTCGTAGGAGGTCGCCAGCCCGACGCCGCCGGCCGTGTAGTACAAGTAGAACTGGTCGCCCGTGTCCACGAGAGAGGCGGAGAAGAGCTGGCTGTTCCCCTCCCAGCCCCCGGAGGGCGAAAGCAGCGGGTTCTGGTTGTACTTCGTCCAGGAGGTCGGCGAGGGAGGGGTGGCGGCGGCCGGGTCGCTGCAAAGGTCAGGGACGAGCAACAGCGCCTGGAGCAAGATGATTCCCGCGACCAGATGCACCGACAGTCTGGAAGCTTCAGGCTTGGTCATGACAATCCCCTGCAACCGCTCTCATCGACACTATTCGGCTTGGATAATATATATTTAACTGGAGGTGCCGGAAGGGCCGCCAGGCGGGAGACACCAAAGGCCGCGTAGAAACGGTTATCAGTCCTCAGGCCATAACATGGGCCGGTGGTACCTGTGGCGGTCGAGACACCCGTCATAGTCATCAACTACAAGGCATACCCCGAATCCATCGGCCCGGCGGCGCTGGAGCTCTCCAAGCTCGCCGACGCCCTGGCCCGGGAGAAGCGCGCGAGCGTCGTGGTCTGCCCGCCCGTCTCGGACCTCTTCTGCGTCCAGGCCGAGGTGGGTATCCCCGTCTGGGGCCAGGCCGCCGACGCGGTCGAGCCCGGCGGACGGACGGGCCACGTGACCTGCGAGATGCTCGTCAACGCCGGTGCCGAGGGGCTCCTCGTCAACCACTCCGAGAGGCGATTGCAGCTGGCCGATATGGAGTGGCTCGTGGCACGCGCCCGGAGGCTCAAGCTCGACACCTGCGTGTGCACGAACAACGTGGCGGTGAGCCGGGCGGCGGCGGCGCTGGGCCCGGACTTCGTCGCGGTGGAGCCCCCCGAGCTGATCGGGGGGGACGTATCCGTCACCACGGCCGACCCGGAAGTGGTGCGCCGGAGCGTCGAGGAGGTCCGCAGGGTGGACCCGAAGGTCCGGGTGCTCTGCGGGGCCGGCGTCAAGAACGGCAAGGACGTGAGCAAGGCGATCGAGCTCGGGGCGCAGGGCGTGCTCCTGGCGTCGGGCGTGGTCAAGGCCAAGGACAAGCGGGCGACCCTCCTGGACCTCATCGCGGGATTGAAGTAGCATGCGCCCTGCCCATCTGCTCTGCGCGCTCGCGGTCGTGCTGGCGGCGGCCTCCTCGGGCTGCGTGCTGGAGCAAAAGCGCGACCTTCTGGGCGTGAGCGCCACGTTCTACCCCTCGTACGCCGAGGTCTCCCGCGTCAATTTCTCTCAGGCCGAATCCTCGATGGCCGCGGAGGGCTACACGGTCAACGTCTACCCGTCGGAGTGGAACCCGCCCGGGGCCGCCTACGACAACGGGGCGGAGATATCCCGCAAGGCCGACTTCGTGTTCCACATCGCCTCCTGGACCTACGGGGGCTCCCAGCGGGCGCTCGCGAGCGGCTTCTACAACGCCACCAAGGGCGGCTACAAGACCGAATCCGATTCCGGGGCCGCCCGGAGATACGTGAAGGGCGAGATCGACGCGATCGCCGCCGGGCTCAACTTCACGGTGGACTGGGAGCAGGTCAAGTGGGTGGTGGACCTCGGGCCTGTAAAATGAAGGGCAGCGGGCAGCGGGGGAATGGCGCAAGGCGCAAGGCGCAAGGGACGAAGGCGCATGGCGCGAGGCGCAAGGCGCAAGGGACGAAGGCGCATGGCGCAAGGTGGAAGGATCAAGGTGAACACGGAGCTTCCTCCCTTGCGCCTTGTGCCTCGTCCCTCGCGCCTCAAGCCTTGCGCCCTGCGCCTTGCGCCCTGCGCCTTGCGCCCTGCGCCATTCCGCGCTGCCCGTTATTGGCTGGCTTACATTTTCTTCACTACTAATTCCGTAAGATCAATAAGCCGATGCGAGTAGCCCCACTCGTTGTCGTACCAGACGAGGATCTTGACGAAGTTGTCGCCCAGCACGGTGGTGTACTCGGCGTCCACGATGCCGGAGGCCATGTTGCCCTTGAAGTCCACGGACACGAGGGGCTTCTCGCAGTACTCGAGGATGCCTCTGTACTTGCCCTCGGCCCCGGCCTTCAGCGCGGCATTGACCTGCTCCTCGGTGGCCGGCTTCTTGAGCTGCACGGTGAGGTCGACCACTGACACGGTCTCGGTCGGGACGCGCATCGCGTAGCCGTCGAACTTGCCCTTGAGCTCCGGGATGACCAGCGCCACCGCCTTGGCCGCGCCCGTGGTGGTGGGTATCATCGAGCGGGTGGCCGCCCGCGCCCGCCGGAGGTCCTTGTGGGGGGCGTCCTGGAGCCTCTGGTCCATGGTGTAGGCGTGGATGGTGGTCATCAGGGCCTTCTCTATGCCGAAGGCGTCGTTGAGCACCTTGGCGGCCGGCGCCAGGGCGTTGGTGGTGCAGGAGGCGTTGGAGATTATGTGATGCTTCGCCGGGTCGTACTTGTCGTGGTTGACGCCCATCACTATCGTGATGTCCTCGTTCTTCGCCGGGGCCGATATTATGACCTTCTTCGCCCCGGCCGCAAGGTGGGCCCGGGCCTTCTCCGCCTCGGTGAAAAGGCCGGTGGACTCTATCACGACCTCCACGCCCAGCGCCTTCCAGGGCAGCTGGGCCGGTTCCTTGACCATGAGCGCCTTGACCGCCTTCCCGTTGATGATGATCTCGTCGCCCTTGACCTCGACCGTGCCGCCGAAGATGCCGTAGGTGGAGTCGTACTTGAAAAGGTGCGCCAGGGTCTTTGCGTCCGTGACGTCGTTCACTGCCACTATCTGGGCCCCCGGGTGCTCCAGCGCCGCCCGCAGGGCAAGCCTCCCTATCCTGCCAAAACCGTTGATGCCGATTCGGACCAATCTTACCCCTCCAGTGCCCGGAACGGCGAGGGGGCTCTTATAGGTTTGGCGGGGGCTCACTTCCAGAGCGTTCCCTTGAAGCCGCATTTGGGGCAGGTGAGCTCCACGGGCCGTTCAATGATGTGGACCGGGATGGTCTCGCCGCATTTGGAGCACTTGACCCGCTTGAGCGGCTCGGCGGCGGCCTTCTCCGGCGGCGAACCGGGCGGCGCGGACGGCCCCACATGGGAGCCCGAAAGCAGGCTCACCGGGCCGCCGGCCGGCGGCGGCGGTGCGGTCGGTTTCTCCGGCGGCGGGATGGGCGGGGGCAAGGGCGGGGTCTGGGATTTGGGCGCAGACGGGCCCCTGGTCATGGGTGCGGGCGGTGCGGGGGCTTTGGGCTCAGGCTGGGCCCGGGGCCCGGGCGCCGGCCCCGAGAGCCTGATCTCGCCCGAGCCGATGAGCTCCCGCATCATCGCCTCGTGGTCGGCGTCGGTAATGCCGAGGCCCTCGCGCTGGGCGCGCAGGAGGTCCGACTCGTCCTGGGTGATCTGGCCGTCGGCATGGGCCTGGACGAGCGCCCGGCGGTAGGCGTCGAACTCCCGGGCCCGAAGAACCCCCTCGACGTCGATGGGGGTTTCGTGCATAGCCAGGAGGCGCTGCTGGGTGGCCGGGTCCGCCACCGTCCTTTTGATGATGTACGCGTGGTCCTCCTTGGAGATGCGGAGGAGCTGGCGCTCCCGGGCCAGTATCGCCGCCTCGTCCGTGCTCACCTTGCCGTCGGCGTGGACCTGCGCCAGGATGGACTGGTACTTGCGCCAGTTCTCAAGGCGGATGTTGTCTAAGTTGACCAGCCGGGCCCCGACGTAAGCGAGCACCGAGCCGGCGAATGTGATGACGAACCCGACATGGGGCACCATCTTCAGGTTCTTCCACTGGAGCACCGTGTCGCGCTGGTCCTTCTGCTTCATCATCTCGGAGTACATCCGGCTGCCCTGGTCCCGGTCCGTGGCATTGATGGCCTCGAGCTGGGCCACCTTCTCGGGCGAGAAGGGGTCGTCGGGCACTGGGATGCTCTGCTGGACAATCGGGAGGAGCACCAGCATGAAGAGCAGGAAGAACACGCTGGAAGCGATGAGGAAGTAGCAAAACGAGGTGCAGTCGCGGCCCAGGCCGTAGGCGACCAGGCCGATGAACGCGAATATCAGCATGCCGAATATCGCGGAGAAGATTATGGCACCGATATTGAGGGTGCCCCCCGCCATCTGCTGCCTGTACGCCAGGTCCCACCCGGAGGGCGCCTCGCCCGCAGGGAACGGCCCGATCTTCCCGTCCGTCACGGCCGCCCAGGGAAGGAATATGCCGATGAGCACCAGGCCGCACCCCAGCGCCCCCATCGCCCTGTACAGGTAGGTATTCCTCGTGGCGAGCATGCCCCGGTCTATGTGCTAGGAATAATTAATAGTTGGCTGTCGGGGTCCGATGCATCGGGAAAGGCATCAAGGGAGCAAGGCAGCAAGGCAGCAAGGCAGCAAGGGGACGACGGGGCGTTCCCTCCCCCCTCCTCCCTTGCTGCCCTGCTCCCTTCCCTTGCTGCCTTGCTCCCTTGCTGCCTTGCTGCCTTCCCCCCCTGCCCGCTGACTCATTTTTTATACATAATTCCATATCTTCTCCCGATGGTGTTCGAGCCGACGGAGGAGATGGTGGAGCAGGCGCGAGAGCTGCCCCCGGGGCTCTGCGACCGGTGCCTGGGCAGGCGCTTCGCGAAGGTCCAGGCGGCCACCAACGAGGAGCGGGGGCGTGCGGTCCGTGCTGCAATCGAGGCGGCGGGCGAGCGGAGCGAGCCCGCCGACCTTTGCCCCCTGTGCGACGGCATCTTCGACGAGCTCGAGGGCATGGTCCGGGCCGCCCTGCGAAAGATCGGCGATCGGGAGTTTAAGACATTCCTGGTGGGCTCCAGGCAGGACCCGGCGACGGTCGAGCTCGAGCGCCGGCTGGGCTTCCCCGAGCACCTGAAGAACGAGGTCAACCGGGAGATTGGGAAGCGCCTCGAGGCCCTCACGGGAAAGCCGGTCGACTGGGACAACCCCGACATCACCATCCTGGTGGACGCCCGCTTCGCCAGCGTCGAGGTGCAGGTCGCCCCCCTCTACCTCTACGGCCGGTACCGCAAGTACGACCGCACCATCCCCCAGACGCGTTGGCCCTGCCGCTGCCGCGGCAAGGGCTGCCGGTTCTGCAACGGCACGGGCAAGATGTACGCAACCTCGGTGGAGGAGCTGGTCGCCGGGCCGATAATGCGGGCGGCCGGGGGCACAGGGCACGCCCTCCACGGGATGGGCCGGGAGGACATCGACGCCCGGATGCTGGGCAGCGGCCGGCCGTTCGTCGTCGAGATCGAAGCCCCGCTGAGGCGGGGACTTGACCCGGGGGGCCTGGAGAGGACAATAAACGCCGAGGCGGCCGGGCGGATGGAGGTCCTGGGGCTTCGACCCTCGGGCCTCAAGGAGGTCCGGGAGCTCAAGGCCTCCCGGGCGGTCAAGACCTATGTCGTCCAGGTGGCCTTCGACCCCCCCGTGCCCGGGGAAAAGCTTAAATTACTAGAGAAGATGTTTACGGGAGCGCAAGTCGAGCAGCGGACCCCGGAGAGGGTATCCCATCGACGCGCCGACCTGGAGAGGACCCGGAAGGTCCTCGAGTTCCGAGTGGAGGGGCCCGACCGGTTCCGGATAACCGGGGAGGCGGGCCTTTACATCAAGGAACTCGTGCACGGCGACGGCGGGAGGACCCGCCCAAACGTCCAGGAGGCGCTGGGTGTGAGATGCTCCGTGGTCTCGCTGGACGTCGTGGAGATGGGAGGACGGTCAGATGGTCAAGGCGTCTAAGGGCTTCCGGGTGAGGACCAGGCACACCCTGAGGGTGCGCCCGAGGGACAAGGGGCTTCCCCAGGTTTCGGCCTCGCTTAGGGAATTCAAGGTGGGTGACCGGGCCACGGTGGTCCTCGACGGCCGGGTCCAGGGCGGGATGCCCCATCCCAGGTACCACGGGAAGACCGGCAAGGTCACCGGTGTCCAGGGGAGGGCCCTGATGGTCGAGATAGTCGAGGGCCGCAAGCCGAAGATACTTCTCGTGACGCCGGAGCATCTCAAGAGGAGCTAGAGGGGGGCTGGAAATGGAGGAGGAGGCAAGGACGGTTTCACTGGCGGACGCCCTGAAGGTCCTGGAGAAGGAGGGCGAGAAGCGGGAGCTCGGCTACGAGCAGAAGCTGGCGCTGGGACACGCCCAGCAGTTCTCCAAGCTCAGGACCGAAGAATCCGAAAAGCTCAGGGCCGACCTCATGAAGATGGAGCACATGAACGATAACGTCGCCTACAAGATCATGGAGATGCTGCCCAACCACCCCGACGACGTGCGGGTGATTTTCTCCAAGGAGAGGCACGCGCTCGGCCCGGCCGAGATCGACGCCGTCCTGGAGGCGGTCAAGAAATACGTCTAGGGCGCGAGGCGACCCCCATGGAAGACTACGCCTTCATCCTGGATTATCTCTCGCAGGGCCACCCGGACGGGCGGAAGTTCCACCGCGAGCCCATAGCCTACGCCCTGGGCGAGAACGAGTTCAAGCTCCTTGAGCTCGTCATCAAGCCGGAGGCGGTGCTCAACATAGGCGACTACATCTACATCGGCCGGGAGCTCGAAAAGCGCGACAAGATCCTCCATGTGAAAAGGCGGGTCTCGTTCTCAGAGATAACCAACGCCGCGCAAAACGAGCTTCCGTTCATCATCGCCGAGATAGTCAAGAGGCACGAGGCGCGCTTTGTCAGGTTCTTCAACGAGTCCCAGCCCATCTCGACGCGATTTCACATGCTGGAGCTCTTGCCCGGGCTGGGCAAGAAGACCATGTGGGCGATCCTCGACGAGCGCAAGAAGTCCCCCTTCCAGGGCTTCGAGGACCTCCAGAAGCGCCTGCCGTCGATCCACCACCCGGAGAAGCTCGTCGCCCGCCGCATCGAGCTCGAGCTCTCCGACCCCCAGCAGAAGTACCACCTCTTCGTCGCCAAGTGAACCGTTCCGTGGCGGGGAGGGCACCCATATAGCCTTATATAACTTCAGCCCGATTCGGGTGCGACCTGCGGGAGCTGGGATAGTACCACGACGCGGACGGACCCAAATGTGATAATCGACGCTCAGCGCGACGTGCAGCTTGGGCTCTCGCCGGAGATGCACTCCTGCGTCTTCGTGATGCCCGGCGTCCCGCCCACCAAGTTCTACTCGAGCGCCCCGGAGAGGCTCGCCGGCGTCGCCGAGAGGGCCGACATCGCCTGGGTGAACTGCCTCGTGGCCGACGTGCGCAAGGAATCCGAGACGGTCGCCCCCCTCTTCGGGTTCAATCCCAACCTCGTCCGTGAGCTTCTGCGCGGCCGGTACTCCTCGTTCGTGGACAATGACACGCAGGCCGGGATGATGCTCCCGACCGTCCGCGTTCGCAAGGGGAAGGTCTCCGCCCTGCCGGTCCTCGTGCTCCTGCGCGAGGGGCTCATCGTCACCGTCCAGGACCGGGAGATTCACCGGTTCGCGGCATTCGCGCGCTACGCCGAGACCCATATCCGGAAGATCCCCCAAAACTGGGACCGCGCGGAGAAGATGTCGAGCATCCTGCTGCGCCTCGTCGACGAGAACAACGAGCAGAACTACAACGGCATAAAATCCCTGGCGGGCGTCATCGACAGCCTCGGCAGGATGCTTGCGCGTGAGGAGCTTGCTTTCGACCGGATCTCCAAGGCGACCTACGAGCTGAAGCACTCGGTCACCGTGTTCCAGTCGATCCTCTGGGAGAACTACGAGACGCTGCGCGCCATCGAGCACGGCGACGCCGACCTCATCCCGGCGCGGCCCGAGACAATCGAAATCCTGGACAGCCTCATCAAGGAGAACTCCTGGTACATCCAGCTGGGCGAGAACCTCACGCTGATACTCGGCTCCGGCTCGGAGGCGATGCAGGACTACCACGCGGTGCACCTGATCCGGTTCAACAACATGCTCTCGTTCACGAGCACCTGGCTCAGCGTCCTGGGCACGATGTTCCTGGTGCCCAACACGGTTGCCACCGGGTTCGCCAGCACGGCGTTCGTCCTGGGCCCGGGGGACCTGTGGTGGTACTCGGCTGTACTCGTGCTGGTGACGGCCGTGTCGTGCGGGCTCGTGTACTTTGCGGTCAGCAGGTTCTGGAGACTGACGATGGCGGATGCGCTGGACCGCGCCCAGGCGGTGTCCCAGTTCTCCCGGAGGACTGGCCTGGACAGGCGGAGCATCCGGCCGGTGGGCGCCAAGCCGGGCGCCGGAAGGTGAGAGGATGGCAGGGAACGGGACAAGACCGGAGAACGCGAAGGCGGCCACGGCGCCGCCGCAGGCACGGCCAGTCATCGGACCCGACGGGAAGCCCTGCGTGCCCTTCGACGGGTCGGACAGGCCGCCGGCGGCCGGCGTACGGCCGTTCTCGCCCGACCAGGTGTGCGAGCCGCCGACCAGGGCGTTCATGGTGGCGGTGCGACCCAACCAGCCCCCGCTCAAGGTGCAGGCCGACAGCCCCACGGAGTTCGTGCCCTACCTCAAGACCACCTCCCTGGCCTGGGTCAACAGCCGGGTCGGGGATCTCGAGAGGGACGCCCCGGCCGTGGCCGCCTCGCTGGGTTTCAGCACGGCCCTGGTGGGCTCGCTGCTCCAGAACCGGTACTCCGGCTACGAGGACCGGGAGAACGAGCTCGGGATGATGCTCCCGGCAATCCGGGTTGAGAAGCTCAATGTGAACGGCTACAAGTACCTCGTATTGCTCAGGGACGGGCTGATCTTCACAATCCACGGCGAGAAGGTGGTGCGGCTGGTGCGGTTCGCCCGCTACGCCGACGTGATAATGCGCAAGATCCCCGTGAACATCCCCATGCGCGACAAGCTCTCCCTGATGCTTGAGCGCATCCTGGACGAGAACAACGAGCGCAACTTCGAGGGCATCCGCACCATAGAGGAGGACTCCGACGAGGTCGGCAAGATGCTCTCCGACCCGAGCACGCCGATGGTCAAGCTCTCCCCCATAATATACGAGATGAAGCACGCCCTCATCACCTACCTCAATTTGCTCTGGGAGACCCAAAACGTCATCCATCAGCTCCGCTACGGCGACGCCGAGCTCATCTCCGACGACCCGGACATACTGGAGAAGCTCGAGGTGCTCAGCGAGGACGTGACCCGCCACATCCAGCTGGGGGAGAACCTCTCCGAGGTGCTGGCCTCGGGCCTCGAGGTCCTCCAGGGCATCTACAACAACCAGTTGCAGGTCATAAACAACCGCATGGCCCTGGTGCTCACCTGGATGACCATCCTGGGCACCGCCTTCCTCGTGCCCAACACGATTGCCACCGCCCTGGCCAACACCGCCTACAACCTCCAGCCCTCCGACGCCGGCTGGTACTCGGCGCTGCTCCTTGCCTCGACCGTGCTCGCCACCGCCGGTTCCTGGTACATCCTCAGGCGCAAGGGGCTGCTGCCAAAGAAAGTGGACTAGCTAGCAGGGGCAGCAGGGCAGCAAGGCAGCAAGGCAGCAAGGGGGGCAGCAAGGGAGCAAGGCAGCAAGGCAGCAAGGGGAGGACGGAAACAGACGAAATGTCCGTATATACCCAGTCCCTTGCTGCCTTGCTCCCTTGCTGCCTTGTTGCCTTGCTGCCTTGTTCCCACACTGCCTTCCTGCCCGTCGTCCTACACCCTCACCGCTTCCGCCGCCGCCGCTTGCCGAAGGGCCTCTTCTCCCAGTACCAGAGGACGGCGCCCGAGAAGCAGATCGCGCCCAGCGTGACCGCGCCCAGGATGAGCGGTATGGGCGGGACGAAGACGCCCGTGCTGGCGGGCTTGCCCCGGGGTATCGCGGGCGGGGTGTCGTTCCCGCCGGAGGGGTCCACCTGCACCGATATCGTTGCCGTGTCGGAGTCGACGTCCCCCTGGATGCCGGGCATGATGGTGGCGTTCCCCCGCACGGTCAGTATCGCGGTCCGGTTCGACGTCCCGGCCGGCACCCTCACGGTGGCGTTGAAGTACTGCGCCTCGGACACGACGAAGCTCATTGTCTCCGGCTCCACCGAGGCGGCCCAGCCCAGGTCCGTGGAGGCCGAGAGCGCCACCCGCACGGTGACGAGGGCCACCGGCTCGACGATCACTGTCCCGTCGAGGGCGACGGTCTGGTCGTTAAAGCTGTGGTTCAGAATCGCCCCGGTCGGGAGGAGCTCGACCTGGAGCACCAGGGCCGACGGCGCCCTTCCGCCGGGACCGACGGCGGGCGCGCCCGGGATGGAAGAAAAAAAGATTGCCGATGCGGCCAGCAACGCGAGGGCCCGTACCATGCTCTCACCATGATGGAACGGGCAGAAAAACGTTGCGGGACGCCCTGCGCCTTGCGCCTTTTACGGAAAGGTCCAAAATTCCCACCAATAGCAAGGAAAAGAAAATAATCTCGGAGCGCTATACCGGGGCCCGGAGGAAGATGGGATTGGACCGAGAGGACATCGCCAAGGCCGTGAGGGACAAGGGCATCGAGCTCCTCAGGCTCCAGTTCTCCGACATAAACGGGCTGATCAAGTGCGTGGAGGTGCCCGCCGAGCGGTACGAGGACGCCCTCGAGAGCGGCATCTGCTTCGACCTCTCCTCCATCCAGGGCGGCGCCCGGACCGAGGAGAGCGACGCCCGGCTCTTTCCCGACCTGAACACCTTCCGCGTCCTGCCCTACCGGCCCAACACCGCCAGGATGATATGCGACGTCTTCGGCCACGACCTCAAGCCCTTTCCCGGCGACCCGAGGCTCATCCTGAAGAACATGGTGAGGAAGGCCTCCGACCTGGGCTACGACTTCTTCGTCGGCCCCGAGGTGGAGTTCTTCATCTTCAAGCAGGTGAACGGGGCCTACGACTTCCTCGACCGCGGCGGCTACTTCGACAACGTCATAAAGGACGCTGCGTCCGATATACGGGCAGAGATAATCCGAAACCTCCGGGGCTTCGGGATAACCTGCGAGGCCGGGCACCACGAGGTCTCCCCCAGCCAGCACGAGATAGACATCAAGTACACCGACGCGGTCGCCACCGGCGACAACGCAATAACCCTCAAGGAGACCATCCGCATCGTCGCCGGGCAGCACGGCCTGCTGGCCACCTTCATGCCCAAGCCCCGGGAGGGCATCAACGGCTCCGGCATGCACGTCCACCAGAGCCTGTGGTCAAAGGCGGGCAGGAACCTTTTCTACGACGGCTCCGACACCTATAAGCTGTCGAGGCTCGCCCGGCACTACATCGGCGGCCAGCTCGCCTTCATCGACGAGATGATCGCCATCCTGGCGCCCACCATCAACTCCTACAAGCGCCTCATCCCCGGTTTCGAGGCGCCCAACCTCAAGTGCTGGGGCTCCCTGAACCGGTCGGCCCTCATCCGGGTGCCCCAGTTCACGCCCGGAAAGGAGGCCTCCACGAGGCTGGAGCTGCGCTGCCCCGACCCCACGGCCAACCCCTATCTGGCGTTCGCGGTGATGCTGGAGGCCGGCCTCCGGGGCATCCAGGAGAAGATAGAGCCCCCGATGCCCGTGGAGAAGGACGCCTTCAAGCTCTCGCCCGAGGAGGTCAGGAAGTACCGCATCTCGGCGCTTCCCGGCTCCCTGGGCGACGCCCTCCATGCCATGGAGGGCGGCACGATCGCCCGGACGGTGCTGGGCGACTACGCCTTCAACAAGTTCATCGAGTCCAAGAGGGCCGAGTGGGTGGACTTCCGCAAGGCGGTCCACCAGTGGGAGCGGGAGATGTACCTGGAACGGTTCTGAGCGTTATGGGAAAGGGAGCAGGCCGCATGCCGACCGTATGCCGCCATCGGTCACGGGCGGGCGCCCGGGGTGGGGCCAGGTGCAGATAGGCACTGTGCTTATAGGGCTCTTCCTCGTCGCCTCCGTCCTCCACATCGTGCTCCTGGCGCCCTTCCGGGCGACCGGGGGCATGATCTGGCGCCGGTCCGCCCGGCTGGCGATGGTCGTGGGCTTCCTGTCACTGACCGCCTCCTTGCTCCTGCTCATCAACGCCTTCCTCTCCTCCGATTTCAGCATAAAGCAGGTCTGGGAGCACTCCGGGCGGGACCTGCCCTGGTGGCTCAAGCTCTCCGGCTCCTGGGCGGGCCGCTCCGGCTCGCTCATGCTCTGGACCTGGCTCATCTCCCTGTCGCTCTTCATCGAGGAGATGCGGGGCCTCCGGAGGGAGAGGGCAGCGCGCAAGACCGTTGCCGGCGAGGGGAAGAGCGCGTCCCCCGCAACAGGAAAGCGGGGCCTGGGCGTCCACGACTGGTCGTTGCTGATAGCGACCATCCCAGCCATCGTGTTCGGCGTGATCCTTCTCTACGACAGCCCCTTCACGGCGCTCCACGGCACCCCGGGGATGCCTTACCCCTTGGAGACATACCCGGACGGCGTCGGGCTCAACCCGCTTCTGCGGACGGTCTGGATGGTCGTCCACCCGCCCCTGCTGTTCGTCGGTTATGCATTCATCACGATACCCTTTGCGGCCGGGATCGCCGGCTCCCTCACCCGGGACCGGTCCTGGACCGATGTCTCCCTGCACTGGAGCCGCATCGCCTGGGTATTCCTCACGCTCGGGATAGGCGTGGGGGCGGCCTGGGCCTACGTCGTCCTCGGCTGGGGCGGCTACTGGGGCTGGGACCCAGTCGAGGTGTCCTCGCTGGTCCCGTGGGTCACGCTGACGGCGTTCCTCCACGCGCAGATCCGGAACCGCAGGCACGGCGAGTACGGGGTCCTCGCACCCTTCATGGGGCTTGCGACTTTCGTCCTGGTCATATTCGCCACGTACGTCACCAGGGGCGGCGACTGGGCCTCCGTCCACGCCTGGGAGGGCGGCGACGTATTCACTTTCGCCTACCTCGGGCTGATGGCGGGCTCCCTCGTCCTGGGAGGGATCGTCCTTTTGCGCAACCTCGAGTGGTCCGGGGATGGCAGGCGGCCCGTCAGGACCCGGGACATGCCGATGTACGCCACCGTCGTCCTGCTGGCTGTCACGGCTCTCGTGCTGTTCCTCGGTGTGCTCGTCAACCGGGGCTCCACGGCGCCGGGCTACTACGAGACGCGCCTTGCGCCGGTGGCCATCCTGCTCGCGCTGGCGCTGGGCCTGTGCCTCTCCGTCCGGTTCGTCAAGAGGATGAAGTGGTACCACCTCTCGGGGTGGCTGCTCCTGGCGGGCGTCATCGGGGCGGTCGTGCTCCCGCGCCTGCTCCGGCCCGGCCTGGACACCGTGTTCTACGACCTGGGGCCGCTGAGCGTGTCGCGCGCCACCCTCGCCGGCTTCGTGCTCCCCGCGCTCCTCTTCGCCCTGGCCGCCTCGATGTTCAGGACGGTGAAGCATGCCCGGGGCGGATTGAGGAATGCCCTCATGGGCATGGGCCCCCATCTCGCCCACATCGGGGTGGCACTGGTGCTTATTGGATATGTTGCGACCAATACATTCAATAACGAGACCACGCTCACCCTCTCCAAGGGGACGGCCGTGGAGTACGAGGGATACACGTTCGAGCTCGACAACGTCTCCGTCAGGACCGAGGGCGAAAAGGAGGTGCACGACTACGCCGTCTCGGTCGGCTCGGGCGGCCAGGTGGTGGGCACCGCCCATCCCTTGTTCGTGGTGTACAGGGACACCAACCGGAACATCACGCAGGCGAGCATACTGACGCGGCCGACGGAGGACGTGTACATGTACATCGTCCCGATGCAGGAGTTCTCCACCGGCGGGGAGTTCCACGCTCTCCAGGTGAGGGTCCGGACACTGCCCCTTCCGCTCCTGCTCTGGCTGGGGATGGTGCTCCTAGCGGTCGGGATGGGCGCCCGCTTCGCCGGTCCCCCGGAGGCGCCGCCCGCGCCGGCGACCGGCCCCGCGGCCGTGTCCGTCCGGGAGCTGGACGGGATGGCCCTCGAGAGGCTGCGGGCGCTGGCGAGGGACCTGGGGATCGACGACCGGGGCTCGGCGAAGGCCCTCCGCCGGCGGCTCAGGAAGAGGCTTTCGGAAAGGGAAAGCGGGTCGGACGGAATTGATCGAGATTAAGGGATTGACCAAGCGCTACGGCAACCGGAAGGTCCTCAACGGGCTGGACCTCTCCGTCCCGGCCGGGACGTTCCTTTCCATCTTCGGCCCCAACGGGGCGGGCAAGACCACCCTTCTGAAGATCCTGGCCACCCTGGCGCGCCCCAACTCCGGCACGGTCACGGTGGACGGGTGGGACC
The DNA here is from genome assembly GCA_016874675.1 of Methanobacteriota archaeon. Taxonomy (GTDB): domain Archaea; phylum Thermoplasmatota; class DTKX01; order VGTL01; family VGTL01; genus VGTL01. The sequence goes on from VGTL01000024.1 coordinate 14,711, forward strand.
TGGCCAAGGACGGGGCCGAGATAAGGTCCGTCATCGGCGTCGTCTCCCACAGCCCCTTCGTCTACGGCGAGCTGACAGTGGAGGAGAACCTGCGCTTCTTCGGCAGGCTGTTCGGGCTGGGCCCGGCCGGCCTGGAAGCGAGGGTGCGGGAGCTCCTGGACTCGCTTGGGCTCGCCCACCGGGCGCGTGACCGCTCCGAGATCCTCTCCCGCGGGATGAGGCAGAGGCTGGCGATCGCCCGCGCGCTTGTCCACCGGCCGAGGGTTCTCCTGCTGGACGAGCCCCACGTCGGGCTGGACCCGAAGGCCTCGGCGGTGCTGGACCGCACCCTCCGCTCGTTCAAGGATGGGGGCGGCACGGTGGTCATGATAACGCACGACCTCGCCAAGGGGCTGGAGATGGCCGACCGGCTGGCATTCCTTTTCCGCGGCCGGATGGCCCGGGAGGTGGAGGCGGCCAGGACGGACGCGGCGGGCCTCAGGCAGATGTACGATTCGCTGGCGGCGGGGGACAATGCCTAGCACCGCCCTCCTCATCGCCGCCAAGGACCTTCGGGCGGAGTTTCGGACCAAGCGCACCCTCAACTCGATGCTCATCTTCTCGGTGATGGTGATACTGGCGTTCCGGTTCGCGTTCACGGCCGGGGACGGCGGGCCGGCCATGGTGGCGCCCTCGGCTCTCTGGATAACCTTCATACTGGCGGGGATGTTCGCGCTCTCGGCCTCGTTCTCCAAGGAGAAGGACCAGGAGACTTTCCAATCCCTCCTGCTTTGCCCGGGGAGCAGGACCTCCATCTACCTGGGCAAGATGCTTTCGAGCTTCATCCTCATCACGATGGTGGAGCTCTTCTCCATCGTGGCGATGGCGGTGTTCTTCGAGTACGACTTCGGCGGGCCGGAGAGGCTTGCCTGGCTGGCGGTCGTGGTGGTCCTGGGCACGCTGGGGTTCGTGGGCGTCGGGACGCTGGTCGCGGCGATGACCATGAACACCCAGATGAGGGAGGTGATGCTGCCGGTGCTCGTGCTCCCCCTCGTAGTGTTCACGATCATAATGCCCGCCGTCACCGCCACGGCGAAGGTCCTGGGCGAAGCCGGGATGGCGGACGTCGGGGCGGAGGTGAGGTTGCTGCTGACTTTCGCGTTAGTTTATATAATAGCGGCTTTATTGCTTTTCGATTACGTGATAGAGGAGTGAACGATGGTCGGGGTCCCGAGGAAGCACCGGCTCGCCCTCCTTGTGGTGGCGCTCCCGGTCATGATGCTCGCCATCTACATGGCATTGGTCTACGCGCCCTCGCCCGCCCAGGGCTTCGCCGCCCCCGACGCCCAGCGAATATTCCATTTCCACGTGGCGGTGGCCTGGACCTCCTACGTCGCGTTCATCGTCACGGCCGTTGCATCGGTGGTCTACCTCAGGACGCGCTCGGAGAAGTTCGACACATTGGCGCTCTCTTCGGCGGAGATCGGGCTGATGTTCTGCACGGCCGCCATCATTACCGGCTCCATCTGGGCCCGCGCCGAGTGGGGGACCTTCTGGCGCTGGGAGGACATGAAGCTTTTCATGACGCTGGTGCTCTGGCTGGTCTACCTGTCCTACATCGGCGTGCGGGGAATGATCCAGGCGAGGGAGACGCGCGCCCGCGTTTCCGCCGTCTTCGGGGTCCTGGGCATTCTCTGCGTCCCGCTGAGCTTCTCCGCCAACCGGATATGGGCCCAGTTCCACCCGACCGTGCTCGTGACCTCCACCGGGAGCCTCCAGCCCGGAATGCTCCACGCGCTCATCGTGGCGGTGGTGGCGATGACGCTCTTCTACATCTACCTGGTCCTCGAGAGGGTCGAGCTCGAGGGGCTTCACCTCCGGCTCGAGGACCTGAAGGAAGAGATGGGGGATGACCCGGATGAATGATATGATGTACTTGTATGTCGCATACACCGTGATCTGGCTGGGAGTGTTCATCTACGCAGCGTACCTGCACGGAAGGCAGGCGGAGCTTGGGAAGGAGCTGGAGCTCGTCGTGGAGCGGGTGAGGCGCATTGAGCCCGGAAAACGGTAGGCCTGAGAAGAAGAACGGCGCTGACGTTCGCTGCCGGAAGAAGCGCCGGCTGGGCCGCAGGGCCACGGTCGCGATAGCGGTGGCGTTGATCGCGGTGGTGCTAGTCGTCGGGCTGTGGGGCATGTGGGGCGGCAACGCCTCCTACCTGGGCGTGAAGGAGGTCACGTCCAACCAGGGGAAGTACCTCGACAGGTACGTTGAGGTCAGGGGCACGGTCAAGCTCCAGAGCCACAACACCACGAACCGGACGTTCACGCTCCTCGAGGGGTCCTCCGGGATCCTGGTGAACTACACCGGGGCCCCGCCCTCCAACTTCGAGGAGGGCAAGGACGTGGTGGTCAAGGGGACGCTCCGGTCGGACGGGGGGCTCGTCCTCGTGGCCAAGGAGATACTCGTGGGCTGCGCCTCCAAGTACTGACGGCCGCCGCGCCCGGCCGGCACCTTCAGGTTTATTAGTCAGGCAGCGATATATCGGATACGATGAGCGGCGCACGGCTCCTGGCCCTCGCCGTGGCGGCGGCCGCCGTCCTGGCGATCGTCCAATCCCCCCCAGGCACCTCCAGGTCGACCAACGCCTGCCTGGACTGCCACCTGAACTACACCATGTACCTTGACATACTGGAGGGGGACGCCCGGAACCTGCTGCCCGCAAGGCTCGGGGACGGGGAGACCGCCACCGTGGCGGTGGCGATCCAGGTCACGACCAACAGCCCCGATTTCAAGGTCATATCCGCGGTGACCGCCACGCTAACGTCCGAGAACGGTCTCTTCGCCGTCGCCTCCCCGACCAGCAGCCTGGGCTCCCTGACGAAGGGGCAGGCGGCCCGGGCGGCCTGGGCGATAACCTCGCTGGCCACCGGGACGGACCGCATGATGATCACGGTGGAGGGGGTGAACCTCCACGGCCCGACGTACTACGTCGACAGCTACTCGCCTTCCCCCTCGATAGAGGTGGAGAGGCTGGCGCCCAACCATCCCCCCTCGATATCCCTGACCTCTCCCGCGCCCGGGAGCCGGCTTTCGGGCGGCAGCCCGGTCAACATCTCCTGGACGGTCCAAGACGAGGATCCGGTCGGGTGCCTCGTCGACCTGTTCTACACCGACGGGGACGCCGGCCCGGGGGAGCTCCCCATCGCCTCCGGCCTGCCGGCCCCGGAGAACCACACCTGGAGCGTTCCCCGAATAGACTCGGGCTCGGTGGCTCTCAGGGCTGTCGTGCGGGACCGCAACGGGAACTCCAACGGGAGCCCGCCCGGGGGCCCTCTTGCAATCGATTCGACCCCCCCGTCGGTGCTCTCGGTCCTGCCGGCGGACGGGGACGGGAACGTGACCGATTCCGCGATAATGCAGGTGGTCTTCTCCGAGCCGGTGGACGCCGACACGGCGCTCACCTCGTTCCGCATCGAGCCGGACCCCGGGGGATTGTCCTGGACGTGGAACGGCGCGCGCACCACCATGACCGCCATCCATGACCCGTTCGGCGTCGGGACCACTTACAGGTGCCGTCTCTCTCCCGGGGTGACCGACCTGTCGTCGCCGGGGAATGCCGCCGTCTCGGCCTTCAACTGGTCCTTCACCACCCCCGAGGTCATCGTCCCGATGCCGTCCATCGTGCTGGTGGGCCCCGGGGGCGGCGACAGGTCCTACTGGGACGACCGGCTGGCGATACGGTGGACCGCCTCCAGCCGCACCGGGGCCCTTTCGATAGACCTCTCCGTTTCGGAGAACGGCACCGCCGGCCCGTTCGTTCCCCTGGCGTCGGGCCTGCCCAACAGCGGCCGGTGCGAGCTGGCGACGCCGCGGCTGGTCTCCGACCGGTGCATTGTCGAGGCGAGGGCATACGACCAGGGCGGCAAGGAGGCCCGCTCCCGGAGCGGCGCGTTCTCCATCGCGCAGGACCTCTCCCTGGGGGCCGAGTTCCCCTCCCCGGGCATCCCGCTCCTCGCCGGCAGCCCGGTGCGCGTGATGTGGGCCACCACGGGCGGGGCCGGGAACGTGGTCGTGAATCTATCGCTCTCTGCGGACCGGAGCTCCACGCCCAGGGCCGAGCTGTCCAACCTCTCCCGGTCGGGCTTCCGGGACTGGCTCCCGCCCGAACTCAACACGGAGACAGCCCGGCTGTTCCTGACCGCCACCGACGCCTGGGGCCGGACAGCCTCCGTTTCTTCGGGCGAGCTCTCGATATACGCCACGGACCCCCCTCCACCGCCCCCGCCGCCGCCCCGCCGGAACCAGCCGCCCGTGGTGCTCTTCGGGCCGCGTGAGGGCCGGGTTTTCGCCGGCGTGGAGGCACACTTCGACGCCTCCGCCTCCACCGACCCGGACAACGACCCGCTCCATTTCATCTGGGACTTCGGGGACGGGACCGATGTGGAGAACACCACCGCGCCGGAGAGGACACACACCTACATCGACGCCGGGAACTACACGCTCACCCTCACGGTCGGCGACGGCCAAAACGAGACCAGGCAGTCCATGACGGTCCACGTCGAGGCCCGGGCCGGGACCGGAGGCGGCTCCGGGCGCGACCGGCTCCTGCCGGTGCTCCCCGGAATCCTGGTGATCCTGGCCGGTATCCTCGGCGTGGCCTGGGAGGCCCTCGGGAGGCCGCGGCCTCCAGCGGGCCGGGGCGGCCGGGGAGGTGGAGGATGAGGAATCCGGCGCGCCTTGCGCCCGTATCGCTGCTCGCGCTGGCCGTCCTGGCGGTGCTCTCGCCCGCGGCGGCGGCGGACGGGCCGGCCTGCTCCACCTGCCACACCGGAAGCAACCCCAGCGGCGGGTACCAGCTGAAGTTGCCGGCTCTCTCCGCCTCGTACCCCTCGGCCGTTCCCCCCGGAACGACGTTCAATTTTTCGCTCACCGTGAGCCACCCGGGGAAGTTCAACCTGAAACAGGCCACCGTCACGGTGACGGTAGAGGGCGGCCCTGCCCCGCCGGGGGGCCTCAACCTGACCTGGCGCGTCCCGGACCCGGGTGAGTCCGGGGGCACCCGGACCAACACCTGGTCCATCACCGTCGGCAACACCACCGGACGGTTGTCCGTCAACGCCACCCTCCGGTTCAACGCGAGGTACCGGCACTCGAGCAGCGGGGACAACGATGTCAATCCTTACATGCTGCGCTCCTACTCGCACGTCTCGGTCAGGCCCATGGCGCTCTACACCACGGCCACCGAGCTGTCCGTCCGGGCGGTCTCCGGCCGGGCCGCGACCTTCGACCTTGTATCATACTCGGACATCCGCAACCTCTCGTTGGTAGCGTCCGACAATCTGGCGGGCACCGTCCTGCTCGCCCCGGGGTCCATAGGCGGGCTCGCCCCCGGCCAGAGGCACACGGTCCAGGTCGTCGTCGCCGGAAGCCCCGGACGCCTCGAGAACGGCCGGATAGACCTTCTCTGGGAGGACAAAGACGGTACCGTCCACTCAGGGTTCGTGCTCGTTCGTCTGGTCGGGCCCTCCGAGCCGCAGCCGGAGGGCCCGGTCCGCTGGACCGGCCGGTTCACGGGCCTGTTCTCGCTGGGGCTGCTCGCCGCCTCCGTGGCGCTGGGGTCCATCCGGAAAGGCGGGCGGCGGAGGGTCCGGGTCCACTGCGCGGTCTCCTGGTTCATCCTGGGCCTGGGAGTGTACCACGGGCTCATGCTCGTCATCCTGCCCTACAGCCGGGTGTGGCTCAGCGGCTGGGTCCTTCTCGGGTACGCCGGCGCGGCCGCGATGGGCGCCTCGTCGGTCATCGGCCTTCTCCGGAAACGGATAGCCCGGCGGGCGGGCCACCGCGCCTGGCTCTGGCTCCACAGGGCCACGCTGGCGGCGGCCATCGTCTTGGTGGTCGTCCACGCTCTCATGCTCGGCACTGACTTCCGCTTCGCCCACCTGCCCCTGCGGGGCGGGGGCTGACGCCACACCCGAAGCAAATATTTATTATCGCCAGTCGATGTACAGTGCGGGATGACGGACATGGACGAGACCGACCGGTCCGGGAACGGCGACGAGAACCTGGCCGTGGGGGACACCCCCTCCGGGAGCCCGCCCTTTCTCGTCTACAAGCGGCGCTTGTATGTCCTGAGCAAGAGACCGCCCTCCCTGCGACGGGAGGACGGGGAGCCGCGCCAGGCGCTGGAGGTCCGGGCCATGCCCGGGCGGAGGTTGCGCGCGCTGGCCGCCCGCCGCCCGCGAAAGGCCGGGCGCGCCCGCGTCCGGCCGTATGTGAAGGGCACCTACCGGGTCTACAGCTCCCGGTTCCCCCACCTGGCCCCGACCGGCCGCCGCAAGCAGCGCCGGCGGTCCTCCCGTTCCCGGTGAGAACCGCCTTCCTCGGTTGGGACCCCCATCCCGGGTTCCGGCCGGCGTCTTACAGCAAGGGCGCGTTCGGAGGAAGGCGGATTCCGGGCCCGGCCGGCCGCTCCGTTTCCGGTCCCCGGGCCCGTCCCGGACCACCGCCAGGTGGAGATAGACTCCGTCTTCGGACCCGTGGAGCCCCCCTTGCTGCCCCTTCTCCCTGACCGATATCAGAGCGTTATCTTCCCCTTCTTCATCAAAAGCTCCAGCGCCTCTTCCCGCTTCTTTTCCATCTTCTCGGGGTTGAGGAGGGCTTCGCGGGCGGCCTTGTTCTGCCGCTGGATTATCTGGCGGGCCTCGCGCTCCTGCATCCTCTTCTCGTTCTTCATGGTGAGGAGCCGCTCGCGCATCTCGGTCGCCTTCAGGTGGTAGGCGTCGGCCTTCTCCCGGTGCTCGAGGAAGAGGGCGTGCTTCCTGTCGGCCTCGTTGTGGAGGGCGGAGCACTCCTCGATGAGCTTCATCATGCGCTCGTGGAGCCTCTGGGCCTCGTCGTAGTGCTTCATCACGAGGGCGTGCTGCTCGTCGGCCTTCTTGAAGAGGTCGGTCAGGGTGGCGTCCATCTCCCCTATCTCCACCTTTATCCCGGCCTGCTCCCTAAGCTCCGCCTCCAGTCGCCTGAGCTCGTGGGCCTTCTTCTTTATATCGTCGATGAGCTCCTCCTCTTCGGCCAGCGAGAGCACCTGGGTCTGCTGTTTCATGTCCAGGTACTGTATCTCGGCCTTCCGGGCCGCCGCCTCCGAGGGAAGGTCCGAGTATACCTTGCCGGTCTTGGCCCGCTTCGTCTTGAGAAGGGCGCGCGCCTGGTCCTGGAGCTGGTTGCGGACGCGCTTGTGCTCCCGGAGGAGCCTGACCTGCTCGTCGCGCTCGATTTTGAGCTTCTGGACGACGTCCAAAAGGTCGCGCTTGCGGCCGTTCAGGGCGTTGCGCTCGTCGCGGGCTATCTGGGCGAGGTGGTTGAACTCGTCGCGCTTTGCGACGAGCTCTTGGAACTTGCGCTCGGCGTTCTCTATCTCGGCCTTCTTCGCCTTGGCCTTGGCCTGCTCCTCCCCGGTCATCTCCCCCGCCTCCCGTGCGCGATCCTTGCGGCCACCGCGCCGGCCACGAACCCCGCGTCGATGTTGACGACGACCAGGGGCGAACAGGACTGGAGCATGGCGTAGAGGGCCGACCTGCCCCGGCCCGCGATGCCGTAGCCCGTCGACACCGGCACGCCGATGACGGGCACGTCGACCATGCCCGCGAGGAGGGTTGGCAGCGCGCCCTCCCTGCCCGCGCAGGCGACGTAGACATCGACCTTGCTCCTACGCATCCTCCCCAGGGCCTCAACGAGGCGGTGGACGCCGGCGACGCCCACGTCATGGGCGACCACGACCCGGCAGCCCAGCTCCTCGGCGATGAGGCGCGCCTCCTCCGCCACCCTGTAGTCCGACGTCCCGGCAGAAAGGACCCCCACCGTCCCGCCGGTGCGCCCCGCCTTGAACCCGGGGGCCCAAAGCACCATCATCCCCGCATCCGGGTGCTTCCTCTTGGAAAAGGGCAGCCGGGAAAGGGCGTCCAGGGCCTCCGGAGAGGCCCGGGTGACGATGGCGCGCCCCTTCTTCCCCACCATGGCCCGCGCTATCCCGACGAGCTGGGGCAGGGTCTTGCCCTCCGCCAGCACGACCTCGGGAACTCCGGTCCGGGCCTCCCGGTCCAGGTCTATGCAGGCGTAGTCCCCGACCCTCATCCTTCCGCCCCAATGTCGCCTCCCCTGTTAAACCTTGCGAAATGCGGGCCGGCGGGCCCGGGGGCCGGCCGGGGCGGTCCTGGTACCCCGGGATCGCGCCCGCCGCCCACCCGGCCGCAGTGGCCTGCCAGCCATCCTACCGGCCCCAGGGCCCCTCCCGCCTCGCTACAAGGGCTCTATGAGCTAGATATATCTCAACAATTGAAACACAAACAATAAATACGGAGCACCGGGTGTCAAATAAATAGGTGGAGTCCGGAAGGAATGAACATGCCTGTGAATAGGACGGTTCTAGTCATCGCTGTCATCGTCTCGGCCCAGTTCCTCGTCCCGCTCCTGGCCGCCGGCCCGGCCATCGCGGACAGGGGGAACCCCGACCTGACGCTGACCACGGATGACATCGTCTTTTCCAAGAGCAAGCCGCTCAAGGGGGACACTGTGCTCATCAACGCGACGGTCCGCAACGTCGGCAGTGCCAACGCCACCAGCGTGCGCGTGAGGTTCTACGACGGGCAGCCCTCCGGGGGCGTCACGATCGGCTCCGACCAGATACTCGACTCGGTCCCGTTCAACAGGAGCGCCACGGCTTACGTGAACTGGAGCACGGCGAGCGTCTCCAGCGGGACGCACTACATCTACGTGGTCGTGGACCCCGCGGGGGCGATAACCGAGGACAACGAGGACAACAACACCGCCAACCGTTCGATCAGGGTGAATCTCGCCCCGACCGCCCGGGCGGCCGCCAACGAGTACTCGAACCACACCTGGGTGGACATCCAGTTCAACGCCACCTCGTCCACCGATCCGGACGGCACCATCACCACCTGCTTTTGGGACTTCGACGACGGCAACACCACCAAGGGGATCATGGTCAGGCACCAGTGGGGCAACGACGGCGTCTACAATGTCACGCTCCTCGTCACGGACAACGACGGCGGCACGGACACCGACACCATCACCGTGACCATCCACAACCGGGCGCCGGTGGCGCTCGCCTTCGACCGCAGCACCATGACGCTGGACGCGGTCACGTTCGACTCGGCCAACTCCACCGACGACGACGGCTACATCGCCTCCGCCACCTGGAAGCTGCACAACGGCACCACCCTCCACGGCAAGAAGACCACCACGGTGTACCCCCAGGACGGGACCTTCAAGGTGTCCCTGACGGTCACGGACGACGACGGGGCCACGAACTCCACCTCGTTCTACGTGACGGTCCAAAACCGCGAGCCGGTGGCCAGGATAGATGCCTCCGCCACGCACATCAACGCCTCCGAGAGCGTGACCTTCGACGGCTCGAGGTCCTACGACCTGGACGGCTACATAACCAACTTCACCTGGATCTTCTCGGGCGGCGTCAAGAAGTTCGGCCAGAAGACCACCCACGCGTTCGGCGCCCAGAACGGCTCCCAGCAGGTCAAGCTCGTCGTGGTCGACGACGACGGAGCCTTGTCCTCGTCCGAGGTCACCATCCGGGTCGGGAATCTCGCCCCGGTGGCCGTCGCGGGCCTGGACGCCGTGATAATCACCTTCGAGAACCACACTTTCGACGGCTCGAGGTCCTACGACCCGGACGGCTCCATAAAGAACTACACCTGGAACTTCGGCGACGGGACGCTCTCCAACCGGGCGGTGGACGTCCACTACTGGTCCGATAACGGGACCTACACCGTCACGCTACTGGTCACCGACAACGACGGCGCCTCGTCGATGGCCTCAATAAAGGTGGTCGTCCTCAACCAGCCCCCGGACGCCTTCTTCCCCGACATAATCGTCAGGAGCCACCAGAACGTCTCGCTCAACGGCAGCCGCTGCATCGATGTCGATGGCTACATCGTCAACTTCACCTGGAGCCTGGGCGGGGGCGTCTCCCTCTACGGGCCCGAGGTCGTGTACCGGTGGACCCGCCCCGGCACGTACGAGGTGCAGCTCACCGTGAGGGACAACGACGGCGCCACCGACACCCACTTTTTCAACGTGACGGTCTCGAACAGCCCGCCGAAGGCGGGGTTCTCGTTCTCGCCGGTGCTGCCCGCCGAGATGGAGCCGGTCCGCTTCAACGCCAGCCCCTCGGCCGACCCGGACGGGACCATCACCGGGTACAACTGGAACTTCGGCGACGGCAACTCCGCCTCCGGCGTATCGGTCGAGCACGCCTTCCTGGTCAACAACACCTACCGGGTCACGCTCATCGTGACGGACAACGACGGCGGCACCGACAGCTTCGTCCAGAACATCACCGTGACCAAGTACAACGCCCCGCCCGTCGCCTCGTTCACTTTCTCGCCCGCCTACCCGACCACCACCGACTACGTCGAGTTCGACGCCTCCGCGTCCGCGGACACCCCGCCGGGCCAGGTGCGCCGGTACGAGTGGAGCTGGGGCGACGGCAACTCCTCGACATTCCCGACGGCCCGCTCCTCCCACAGGTTCTACCGGCCCGGCACGTACAACGTCACCCTGACCGTGACCGACGACCTGGGAGCGAAGGGCCGCCTGTCCAGGGACATCACCGTCTCACCCGGGCAGAACCACCCGCCGGTGGCCGTCATTTACGTCTCGGCCCTCGCGCAGGAGAGCGGAAAGCCCCTGAGCTTCGACGGCTCGGCCTCCTACGACACCGACGGGTCCGTCTCCTCCTACTCCTGGGACTTCGGGGACGGCTCCAAGGGGCTGAACGCCATCGTGACCCATGTGTTCACCCTGGCCGAGCAGGCCGCCCGCGACTTCACCGTGACGCTCTCGGTCACGGACGACCAGGGGCTGAGCTCCGACGCGAGCGTCACGGTCACGATCACGCCGGCCGTCCCACCCAACGACCGCCCCCGCGCCGTGATGACCATCTCCCCAAAGACCAACATATACACGAACCAGCCCGTGAGCTTCAGCTCGTCGGGCTCCTACGACCCCGACGGGACCATACCCACCGACGGGTACAGCTGGAGCTTCGGCGACGGCGAGCTGGGCTCCGGGATGCAGGTGTACCACCGCTACCTCAAGCCCGGCATCTACGTGGCGCTTCTCACCGTCAAGGACAACCGGGGGGCCACCGGGAGCGCCACGGAGACGATCTATGTCATAAACATACCCCCGACCGCCAGGGCGGGCCAGGACCAGGCGGTGATGACGCTCGACAAGGTCTGGTTCAGCGGCGCCGCCTCCTCTGACACGGACGGCGAGGTCATCCACTACACCTGGGACTTCGGCGACGGGACCCGTGCCAACGGGGCGCTGGTGTCGCACACCTACCAGCACTCCGGGAGGTACCCGGTGCACCTCATAGTCACCGACGACAGCGGGGCCTCAAACTCGACCTGGATAAACGTCTCGGTGCTCAACCGCCTCCCGGTGGCGGCGCTGGTCGGGGGCAACGCCAGCCAGTTCGCCGGCGACCCCCTGATGTTCGACGGCTCGCGTTCCACCGACAGCGACGGCCGGATAGTCCTGTACTCCTGGGACTTCGGCGACGGGGCGTTCGAGAACGGCTCCCTGATAAGCCACATCTTCGCCCTGCCCGGCACCTACAACGTCCGGCTGACCGTCACGGACGACAGCGACGGTATGTCGACCACGAACATGACCGTGACGATCATCAAAAAGCCCACCACGGAGCCCCCCAAGCCCAGGCAGGACAAGGGCTTCATACCGGGCTTCGAAACCCCGGTCGCGGCCCTGGCGCTGGCCGCGGTGGCGCTGGCCGCGCGGCGGAAGCGGTCCTGAGCGCCCCGTACCGTTCCGGGCGTGGGCACCGGGTGGACCGGGTCCCCTCTAGGCCGGGGGCTGGGGGTTATCCGGAGGGGGCACGGGCGGGTACTCCGGCGGGGACGGCGGCTGCTGTTCGTAGGGCGGCCGGGGCGGCTCGCCTGCTGGCGGGAGAGTGGGCGTCCGCACCTCCCTCTCCGGGGCGCTGGCCGGCCCCGGTGGCCGCCGGAGGGACCTTGCCAGAAGGACTATGCCTGCCAGGAAGAACACCCCCAGGAGCACCGCCCCGATGTCCACCTGGACCCCGGCCCCCTTGTACTCCACGACCTGCTCCTGGCGGGAGGTGTTGACCACGTCCTTCGTCCTCACGGCGAAGTGGTCCTTCTCCCCGTCGGAGTACTTCACGGTCGTCCCGTCCGGCCGGCGGTAGGAGAAGCAGAGCGTGAAGCGGTAGTCCGTCCCGTCGGTGATGTCGGGCCCGGCCTTGAAATCGAAGTTCAGGGTCTGGGTCTCGCCCGCGGGTATCAGCCCCCCGGAGATCTCGGACTTGCTGCGGACGTTGAACACAGGGTGGGGGTTGATGAGCAGGACGGAGGTGTTCTCCGCGGCGGTCCCGCCTATGTTCTTGACCATCACGTGGGCGGTGAAGACCTGGTTGGCCCTTACGGGCTCGCAGTCGACCAGAACGACCACGAGCTCCGGGAAACTGGTCCGGAACTCGAAGCTGAGGTGCTCGCTCCCGCCGCCGAACAGGGGCTTCGGGGAGCCCGAGTCGTCTATGTATTTGTAATATATATGCCCGGAATGGGTCCCGATGAGCGTGCTCTCCGGCCCGGAGGGCGCCACCCCGAACTTGAACGTGGCGGTGGCGTCCGGGGCCAGGTTCCCTATCCATATGGTGTCGTCCATGGATCTTATGGCCGTGCCGGCCGGCTTGAAGAAGGCGCTCAGGTTCCAGGCCCCGCCCTGCCCGTAGTTCTTGACAGTGAGCGTCACCACGCCCGAGCGCCCGGAGGTGAGGTCGGCCGAGGTCCGGAGCGACTGGATGGCCGGCTGGTGGGCGCCCAGCACGACGGGGATGTCGAGCGTGGTGCACACCAGCGCGTTGAAGGCGTTGTAGCCCTGGAAGTCCACCGGGATGTGGCGCACGCCGGCCCCCGCCCCGGACTTGAAATCGGCGAAGACGCGGATGCTGTCCTGGCCGCTGGCGGGGAGGGAGGACCGGGTGACCGCGGGAAGGGCGCCCAGGGGGTCGGATTCCGGCGCCCCGGGGTTCTTCAGGGGCGAGCTCCCGTCGGTCCTGACCGTGTAGCGGACGTCCGAAAAGGAGTAGCGCTCCCGGTTGGTGACCGTTATGGTGAGGTAGTTGCCGGCGCTGCCAGCGTAGTATGTGCCGGAGAGCTGGCCCTCGAGCTCTATCCCCTGGGCGTCGTCCAGCACCTGGACGCATATCGAAGGGCCGCTCACGGAAAGGGGCTCCGGATCCGAGATGGCCCTCATGATGGTGTTGTACTCGCCGTACCCCTTCTCGTCCCATCCCCCGGCAATGACGTCGCCCGTGGGCCGGATGGAGCCGTCCGACCGGTAGGAGGCGCTGTAGTCCATGGGTATCAGGTACTTCCCGGGGGGGAGGTTGTTTTTCAATGTCAGGTCGCTGAAGAAGGCCTGCTTGCCCGAACCCACCCGTATCTCGCCCAGCATCGCTATCGCATCCGTTGCCGAGAGCCGGGCGTTCTGGTCCTCGTTCCAGTACAGCTCCCCGCCCTGGAAATAGGCCGCGTTGTCCAGGTCCATCCGGACCACGACGTTCATTAGATCGACGTTCCCGCGGTTCTGGACATAGACGGAGAAGTCGTCGCGCGGCGTGTTCTGTACGAGCTTGACGGCCGGGGTGTTCATGTTCTGGTGGTCCGGGAACGTCAGAAGGGGGGTGTACTGGACCAGTATGGTCTGGACCGTGCTCCGCTCGACCACGAGGACGTCGTTGCGCTTGTAGACGAGCTTGAGCCCCACGTTGTAGTACCCGGCCGGGGTCTCCCGGTCGATGTCTATCCTCCAGCCAAGGGTCCCGCCGGTCCGGGCGCTGTACACCGTGGAGGCGCGCACGCTGATCTGGTCGTCTTGGACCGTGAGGGTCCCGTTGATGTCGGTCACCGTCCCGGAGACGGCGCTCAGGCCCTGGAAGCCCACCTTCTCGTTCACCGCGCCGGCAAAAAGGGTCTCCGTGCCGTCGTTCTCTGTGAGGCCCGTAAGGGTGTACTTGAAGTTCGTGCAGGGGCCCACGTACGAGCGGACCTCGAACGTGATGTAGTCGTAGTCGGTGCAGGTGGAGAAGGTGTAGCGGGTGCCGTCGTAGCCGGTCATCACGCGCGCGGTCTCCTTGAACCTGATGAAATATTTGCCTGGAAGGACGTCGATGAGCTTCACCGTGAACTTGTCCCGGCCGGACTTGTCGTCGGCGTAGATGTAGACGCCGCTCCCCTGCGAGAGGTCGAAGCCCAGGCCGTTGTTGTTCTGGAGGGTCGAGAGGTTCCAGTCTACGGGCAGGGGAATGACGGGCTGCCTGTTCTCGTTGACCACCTCGTCGATGGTGACCTGGGTCCCGTATAGATAGGTGCCGTTGTACGGCCGGGCGCTCGGTCCGTTGTACAGGTCGCCGGTGTACTGGTTGACGGCCCGGATGTAGAACGAGCAGGCGTCGCCCGGGTAGAGCGTCGAGGTGAAGCCCAAGGTCGTGATGGTCAGGATGTCGGAGGTGAGCGCCCTTCCCTCCGGTGGAGAATAGTCCAGCGCCGCCGCGGCCGGCGGCGACAGCGCGAGCATCTGCATCGACAAAAGGCCCGCTACGAACAGAATCGATATGCCCTTCACGTTCTCCCCTCCGTCACCGCATCCGGTGGCCGGCCTTTAATGATTTCGGTGACGCCCACCGTACCTTTTAAACGTCCCCCGCGCCCCCATGTCCGGCCCGGCGACCCCCGTCTCCGCCCCCTGCACCCCGCACCCTGCCCGCTGCCTGCTGCCCGCTGCCTTGTTGCCCCCCTTTCTGCCTTGCTGCCTTTCTGCCCGCTGCCCATTGCACCTATTTATTCCTAGTAGTAGCATTCGCTACAAAAATCATATATAAACAGCCGCCGATGACAACCCGAGTGGAATCCATATGATGATAAGGCCCGCCACGCTGAAGACCGGCCTGCCCAAGAGCACCGAATCCCTCTGCCCCGAATGCGGGAAGGTCATACCCGCCACGATAAGGGAAAAGGGCGGCAAGGCCGTCATGGAGAAGTCCTGCGCCCAGCACGGCCATTTCGAGGACACCATCTGGTCCGACGCCCGGATGTACCTTTCGGTGGAGAGGTACGCGGTGGACGGCATCGGCATAGACAACCCCTACGTGACCAAGGAGGCCCCCGTCTGTCCCGCCGACTGCGGCCTCTGCAGGATCCACCTGACGCACACCGTCCTGGCCAACCTCGACCTCACCAACCGCTGCAACCTGACCTGCCCGGTGTGCTTTGCCAACGCCAACGCCAGCGGCTATGTTTTCGAGCCCACGTTCGACGAGGTCCACCGGATGATGGCCGTGCTCCGGGCAGAGCGGCCAGTCCCTTGCAGCGCCATCCAGTTCGCCGGCGGTGAGCCCACCATCCACCCCGATTTTCTAAAGATCGTGGCCGACGCCCGGGCGCTGGGCTTCTCCCAGATACAGGTCGCCACGAACGGCATAAAGCTCGCCGACAGCCTCGAGTTCACCCAGGGGATGCGGGACGCCGGCGTCCACACCGTGTACCTCCAGTTCGACGGTATGGGCGACGACATCTACCGCAAGACCCGGGGGTACGACATGGTCGACATGAAGCTTCGGGCCGTGCAAAACATCCAGGCCACCCGCGGCCGCAGGATGACCGTCTGCCTCGTCCCGACGGTGGTCAACGGGGTCAACGACCACGACCTGGGCAACATCGTCCGGTACGCCGTGGACAACATCGACGTAGTCCACGCGGTGAACTTCCAGCCGGTGGCCTTCAGCGGCCGGATATCGAAAAGGGAGCTCGCCCGCCAGCGGTTCACCCTGACCGACCTCGTGGACCGCCTGCACGACCAGCTCGGCTACCTGTCGGCGGAGGACTTCTACACGGTGCCGGCGATGAGCTTCCTCTCCGAGCTCATATCCATCATCAAGGGCAAGCCCCGGATAACATTCAGCACCCACCCGCACTGCGGCATCGGGACCTTCGTCTTCGTCGATGACAAGAAGAACGTGATCCCCATCACCAGGTTCGTCAGGGTCAACGAGCTCCTGCAGGACGCCCGGGACACCGCCGACCGCATCCAGAAGTCGAAGATAAAGGGCCTGGCCAAGAGCAGGGCGGTCCTCAGGTTCATGCGTTTCGAGAAGCACTATGTCATGAAGGACAGGATGCCCCCCGGCATGAAGCTGGACGACATCATCCGGCCGCTCTTTGCCAAGGGGGACAAGAAGGCGCTTTCCAAGTTCACCTGGAACGCCCTGATGATCGGCGGGATGCACTTCCAGGACGGCTACAACTACGACATCGAGCGGGTGAGGCGCTGCTGCATCCACTATGTCGTGCCCGACGGCCGGATAATACCGTTTTGCGCCTACAACTCCGGCCCGACCTACAGGACCGAGATCGAGGCAAGGTTCTCGGTGCCGGTCAAGGAGTGGCTCGAGCGAAATCCGGGGCGATCCGTCGTCGAGCCATCGGGCCTGGCGAGGAGGGGGTCGAGCTGAGATGGGGGCCTCGGTTGGCGTTATTAAATAATGAAAACTTAGATTGTAACTTTTATATTGAATGAATTATATTATGCCATTAATATTATATGCATTAAATATTAATTAATAAAATATTATGTCAATCTTTATCGAATCTGTCTGCCATATTTTGCATTATACCATTGTTCAAACTTATTGAATGCGGCGTATTTTCGATCCAAAAGAACATTCGCATTCTTATACAAATATTGGCCGATCCGAATGATCTGGGTGCCGCCATATTTTAGGTTGTGGAAATCCATTATTGCATATATTTTATGACGGTTTAATTCACAATGTACAATCAATAAATCCTGAATCCGTAGCAATAGAGGTAGGGACATGCTGCCGATTGCAAATGAGAAAAACTTTTTATCAAGATTGATGCTCCAACTACCGTCTCCATCAAAGAAACCTCGTATGAAATGTTGATTGCACTGATCGGGAATGTCGGGAAAAGACAATCTCTTCGTCTTCCCTGGTACGCACCCATGATACATGAGGTCCTTGATCATATCTATACTTGACACCGTCAAAGCGTAAATATTCCGTTGCACGTTGAATTTGATGTCATAGTCGCTCCCTAAAAAACGTTGAAATTTATCGAGATGATCCTTATCTTTGATGATAAGAGAAACCGTGCGTGCAATCCAATTGACGGAGCCATCTGCATATAAAAAACCAAGCCAATAGGCAGCCTCTTCATTGTCTATACTATGAAAGCATCCCGTATTGAAATGATGCTTCCGCGGAAAACCTACTGCCCTCATCGATGTCTTTGTTTTGGCCAAATCGCGTCGGATAGTAATGCCATTTACACCAAATATCTGAGCTATTTGATTTGTCGATAAACCGGATAGATATTTTTGATCAATATCTTGGAGGTCTCGCGTTTTCCGTTTGCGATGTTGAACATCATTCACGAATATTCCTAAGTCGATAGGTGGATATATAGACGATGTGAATCCGGGATTGAGGGAAGTACGCTATGGGCTTGAATCCATTAAGCTATTCAGGCTCCATATTCAATAAATAAAGCCAAGCTCAATAAAATCTCATTAAAAGGCGTCTGTGGTATAAAAAAGGGGGGGTTTCCGGGTATATCTATGTGTTCTCTGCCAGTTCCATATGAATCCCACCACATATCCAGTCGATACGGTAAATTTAATATCCCAACCGCCCATAAATGTCGCATATTCGGCAATATGCGACATAACCGGTGATGTCAATGGCAAGACCGAGGAAAATCGGCGAAAAACAGGGCAACTCACCTCTCAATCCTATCGCTATTCATATCAAGAAAGCCCTCAATGCATTCAATGACCATATGATGGGAGAAAAGAAAAGCCGGTATACTATCAAGCAATACTTGATTATTACCAGGCTATTTTTTAATTGGATCAATAAGAGGCCTGAGGACATCACCCCAGAGGATCTTGAAATGTATCGACGATATCTCTCGGTGTCGAAATCGTATTCTAAAAACAGCCTCTTTCTCACTACAATAGCGCTTCATTCATTCTTTCGATTCTTAAAATCCAATGTTTCGGATGCGATGAAGCCCCCCCGGCGGGGCAAACCAATTCCTAAATACCTTTCGGAAGATGAGATGAAATCCCTTATTAACGTGGCGAAAGAAAAAGCCGAAGACCTGGCCCTCGTCCTGACTCTAGGCTATTCCGGTCTGCGTGTGGGGGAGCTATGCGCGTTGGATGTGGACGATATTGACTTTTCCGACGGGATTATCAATGTCAGGTCCGGCAAGGGAGACAAAGGGCGCATAGCTCTCATCGAAGAAAAGACCGTCAGAGCCCTGAAGGATTACCTCGACGCAAGAAAGGCCACCACGGGGCCTTTGTTCCTTTCGAGCCACCGTCAGAGAATAAATGAAAGGACGGTTCAGCGCATCATCAAACGATATTCCGTGAGGGCCGGGATAACCAAGCAGGTTACGCCCCACGTGCTCAGGCACACCTTCGCGACCACCCTTCTCAAACAGGGCGCCGACATCCGCATAATCCAGCAGCTCCTGGGCCACGCCTCCGTGGCCACGACGCAGATATACACCCACCTGGACGACCGGGCCCTGAAGGACGCCTACCGGAGGGCCAAGCCCAAGTATTGAGCCTGCATTGAAAAATTAAACATGGCCGCGTGCGGGCTTTAGAAGATAAACGGTCGGGCGTTATTTCACCGGAATTGGTATTTCAATATATTAATCATTATTATCTAATATATATTATTTAATCCAGATTAATAAATCCTATGTGAATAGAAATGACTGATCCGAATTACGGAATAGGCCAACGCGGAATCGGCGCCCAGTCAAAAGGCTGAATAGCCGGCGGGCCGTTCGGGTCCCGGTGGACGAAAGGGACGCCGGAACCAGGACCCGGCTTTCGGAGCTCCTGGGGGAAAATGCCCTCCGGGAGAGGATGGCGGCGCTCCGGAGGGAGACCGGGGGCCTGCTGGACGACGGGGCCCTGCTGGCCCTCCTGGCCGACGAGCACGGCCTCGCCGCAACGCCCTTCACCCCCCTTGCCCGGCTCGACCCGTCCCGGCCGGTCTTCTGCGAGTGCACGGTGACCGGGATAGAGCCACATCGCGAGTTTAGGGGCCGGGACCGGACGGGCCGCCTTCGCAGGCTCCGGGTGTCCGACGACTCCGGTTCGATGGTGCTCACCCTCTGGGATGAAGAAACGAGCCTGGTGGAGCAGCTGGGCCTCGTGCCCGGCACAAGGATAAGGGTCCTCGCGGCGACGTTGCGGGACACCCGCTACGGCCGGGAGATACATGTCGGCAGGTCCGGCTACATAATGAACGAGGGCCCACCGCCTGAGGAAGGCCCCTCCACGCCACGGGACGTAGGCCAGCTTGGGGAAGCGAAGGGCCGGGCGGACGTCCACGGGGTGGTGCTCCGCCTCGAGACCTCCGGGAGGGGACGGCAGAAGACCACCACACTGCGGCTCTTCGATGGCACGGGGGAGGTAGATGTGATCGTCCCGCACGGACAGCTCCAGCCGCCGGAGGGCCTCGCGCCGGGCGCCGAGGTCGTCATCCTCAACGCCCGCATCGAGCGCAGTCGAGGCCCGGCCGTTCTCGTTTGCGACGCCCGTTCCGGACTGAAGAATGCCTAGCCCTCGGGACGCGAAACCGAAAATACTTAATAACGGAAATCCCATGGTGACCGGAGACAGTCGGGGGTAATGGGTTGCCGGCGGAACCGACGGTTCTGAGCCAGGAGATAGAAGGGGCCGTCCTTGTATACGAAAACAACCTCGGCCGACCCGGCAAGAGGCTCCGATCTTCCGTGGACCTCGCATATAATTATATTTGCCTTGAAGGCGACGACAACCTCTACTGCCTCAACTCCGGCGGGAAGATACTCTGGAAGTACCAGATACCCGGCGGCATCTTCGATTTCAAGACCTCCATAGAAGGCAAGTTCGTGGCGGTGGCCTCCAAGAGCGGTGGCATGTTCTACATAGACAACACCGGAAAGCTCCTCTGGAGCTACTCGCTGGGCAGGGCCATACCCAACCACGAGGTCTCCCCGGACGGCTCCACGGTGGTGGCCACCACCATACCGCCCAGCGGCAAGGGCAACACACTCTGCATCCTGACCAAGGCCGGGCAGGTCCTGAGGCACCTGTCCATCCCCTACGAGGTGCTGTCCTTGGCGCTCTCGTTCGACGGGAGCGTGATAATCACCGGCGACCTGAACCAGAACATCGCCCAGTACACAAAGACGGGGGACCGCCAGTGGATATACAGCATCCGGGCGCCGGTCCACGAGGTCATAATATCCCAAAGCGGGCTGCTCATCTTCGCCCTGACCTCCGAGATCATATCCATAAGCCCCTCGGGCACGGAGCGGTGGCGCATACGCATCCCGGAGGGCCCCCTGTCTCTGGTCCGGATGAGCCACGACGGCTCGGTCAACATAGGGTGCGGCTCGGGCACGGTCATCCGC
>VGTL01000025.1 GCA_016874675.1 Methanobacteriota archaeon
GGAGCGCGTGGAGGTCAGCGTCGACCTGGACGGCCGGTGGGTGGAGGCCGCCGGGAAGACCTCCTGGGCCTTGCGGCTCGACACCGCCGGGCTCTCCAACGGACGGCACACCGTTTTCGTGCGGGCTCTGGACTCGGCGGGCAACTGGGGCCAGTCCAACATCACCCTCGATGTCCGGAATGTCCAAGCCCCGCCGCCGGCGTCCGATGCGGTACTCGGCCTTCCACTGCTGGCCTGGGTGGCGATGGCGGTCGTCATCGCGGCGGCCGCCTCCGCCTGGGCCTTTGCCGCGCGCCGCCGCAAACGCGGCCCGGCCCCGGGCTCGGCCGCCCCTCCGGTTTCGGGGCCGGGCTCGACCCCCCCGCCGGTCGCCGCCCCTCCGGGCGCCTACTCGATGACCGCACCCGCCGCCGCCTATGCCCCGCCCGCCACGGCACAGCCGGCGTACGGCCAGGTGCCCGGCGCCGCGGCATACGCGCCCTCTCAGGCCGCCGCTGCGCCGGCCGCGCCCTCTGCCCGGCACCCTGCACCCGGCACCCTGCACCCCGTCAAGGCCGTGGACAGCGTCTTCCTGATATATCACGACGGCCGGCTCATAACCTACTTCTCACGAAGCGAGAGCATCAAGCTCGACGACACACTCGACATGATACGCAAGTTCGTCCGGGCGTCGTTCTCGGGCCATCTCGGCAGGCTGGACTCGATGCGCTACGAGAACATGAACATCATCATGGAGCGGGGGAACCTCATGTACATGGTCGTCATCACCCCGCTTGCGGAGTACGACCCGGTGAGGCGCGAGATGCGGCTTCTGCTCGAGGAGATCAACAACCGGTACCGCGTGGTGTTCAAGATCTGGGACGGCGACTTCAACAAGGTCAAGGGCGTCAAGACCATGGTCGAGAGGTTCGCCGGCGAAGAGATCGCGCCGGCGCCGCCACCTGCGGCGCCGCAATATCAACCGGCCCCTTCGCATGTCCCCCCGCCGGTCCCGCCGGGGCTCATCCCCCCCTCGCAGCCGGCGCCTGGGCCTTTTCAACTGCCATCGCCACGGTCTTATTCGCAACCGGCGCCGGGACAACAACCAGCCGCTCCGCACCCCTCTCCGCAGGAGCCCGCGCCGCTTGCCTCCCTTCCGCCCCCGACGCCGGCGAAGGCGGCTCCCCCGTCGCAGGAGTCGGAGGGCGAGGATAATCTTGAGGCCGGGACGGAGACCGGGCCGCAATCCCGCCCCGCCGTTCCCGCGACGGCCCCTCCGGCCTCCCGTGAGAGCCCGCCCCCCAGGAAGGTCCGGGGGCTCCTAGAGATGGAGGACGAGGAGGAGGGGCCGGCCGGAGAGATCCCGGGACCGGAGGAGGGGGCGCCCGGTATGGCGCCGGCCGCCAAGGAGGAGCCCCGGCCGCCGCCGGGACCGCCGGCCAGGCCGCAGGCGGCCGGCCTTTCCGATTCCGAGAGGCTGCGGCTGCTCGAGGACCGGTTCCTGCGCGGCGAGATAACCGAGCTCACCTATCGCGAACTTCGGGAAAAGCTGGGCAGAAAGTGATCGACATGGCGCGTCTCGACACTCTCAAATATCCTAAAGGCAATGTGGACGTCGCGACAGAAGGGGTACCCAAGATGAAACGGCTCGGAACGGTCGCGATAGCCCTTATGCTAATGGTCCCGGTAGCGCTGACGCCCGCCGGCGGGACCCGGATCGACTCCTTCCAGGGCTCGCTCAAGGACTTGGACCTGGTCCTCGACACGGTCAATTTCACCAACACGACCTACATCGTCGTCAAGAAGCCCGGAGTGGCGCAGAGCGCCACCATGGACGTGTCGATCGAGGACGGGGAGAGAATCCGGGCGCCAAGAATAGACGTCGGGAGCACCCCCGTGTGGGAGTTCGACGGGACCGGCTACGGGGACCTCGGGTCGCAGTACGTCTTCGGGAGCGGCAAGCCGGAGATCGGGTTCGATGTCTGGGGCCCGACCGTGAAGAACGAGACCATCAAGCTGCCCAAGTCGGCCAAGATATCGAAGGTGACGATGACGGTCGCCGGCAACGGCGAGCCGGTAGCCTCTGCGACCATGTCCCAGAGCGACCAGGCCCTGGCCGGATCGAGCTCTACCGAATACTACATCACCGGCATCCCCGACGAGGCAATCGGGATCAACGCGAGCGTGAAGGTGACGAGCGCGAAGAAGGTAGTAACAGAAGAACAGAAGCAAATTCCGAATTATTTTCTTATTGGTGCATCTGGAGGAGTATTCTTCTCCTATGCTCAAACATTTTCGTTTCCAATTGACGGAAACATTATAAATATATCGTTATATTTTGGTAACAATATTCAAGGAAGTACTCTTGGGTCATTATATCTTGAAATCAGATTGACCGATGGATCAGGACTTCCAACATCGACGAAGATCTCTTCAACATTACAAATCCCTAGAGCATCAATCAATGAAAATTCATGGAATACATTTACTTTTCCTTTAAATGTCCCAATAACCCAAAATTCAAAATATGCATTTGTAGTATATGCAAAAGATGCATTAAAAAATAATGATAATTATTATACCATTTATGGTAATCTTTCAGATGTTTACTCAAAAGGTTCAAAATATGTTTATTCTGATAACGTTGATGCTTCTGGAACACCTACACTTCAAAGTCACGATTTCGCATTTACTATGTTCGGAATAGCGAATCTCACCCAATCCGACATGACAAAGCTTACGGTCAACAACAAAGCCCCCACCGGCCCCGACCCCTCCGGCATCTACTATTACAACTTCACCAACCCGGTCTATTCCGCCGGCACCGGCACCTGGCCCTTCTGGGTCAACAACACCAACCTCGGCCTGAACGTCATCAACCTCAATTTCTCGGCCACGACCTTCTTCCGCCAGTATGTCCACGACGTCGCCGTCAACGTCGGGACCGACGCGGTCGACGACTGGATCCGCAACGGGAGGTTCGACCGGTCCGAGGAGGCCGCCGGGATGGAGAGCGTCTTTCGGAACGCGCTCCCCGCGGCGCCCTCGGAGGTCGACCCCGACGGCAACGAGATGTGCGCCATCCCAATCAAGTTCAAGGCCCAGGGCTACGGGACGCTCAACGTCACGGCCCTCAGGATAGACTATTCCTTCCGGACGACGACCAACGACTTCGCCTCGGCCATCGCCGCCTTCCTCGCCGGCAAGCCCGACGGCAACGTGTCCATCCCCATAACGGTCTCGGCCTCCTCCGCGGGCCGGATAAGGCTCGACAACCTCTCGGTGTCCATCGACAACGCCCCCGAGCTCAGGCGCAGCATCCCGCCTTTCTCCATCCAGGAGGAGTCCTCCAACTCCTCGCTGGCCGACCTCAGCACCTACTTCTCCGACGACAATGACGCGAACCTGACCTTCGAGTTGGCCCCCTACACGAACTCCTCCGCCATAGATGTCTTCCTCAACGGGAGCGTTCTTGGCGCCCGCGCCCTCCTCGTCAACTGGAGCGGCCGGACCGAGGTGGTCGTCGAGGCGGCCGATCGCCACGGCCAGAGGACCCTCTCCAACACATTCACCATCACCGTCCAGGAGGTCAACGACGCCCCGCTGATAACCAGCCTGCCACCGGATAGGGCCGAGGCCCTCAGGACGCTCCTTTACCACGTGGAGGCCTTCGACAGCGAGGGCGACCCGCTCGTCTTCCGCCTGGAGGGCGCCCAGCCCGGGATGACCATCAACTCCTCCGGCGTCCTCAACTGGACGCCCCCCAGGGAGGCGATCGGCCAGGCCGTCAACGTCAACATCACCGTCTCCGACGGCAAGGCGGCGGCCTACCAGCGCTTCGTGCTCCAAGTCTACACGAACAACACCAAGCCCTCGATAACGCCGGTATACAACGCCACCGCCTACGCCGGGAAACCCTATCTCTACCAGATCCGGGCCCAAGACGTCAATGGTGACAAACTCACCTACTCGCTCGATCGAGCCCCGGCCGGCATGACCATAAACGCCGCCACCGGAGAAATCTTTTTGGCCAACCCGCAGTCCAATGGCACCGTCATCGTCAATGTGACCGACGGGATTGGCTGGGATACCGGCACATTCTTCCTCGTCGTCATCAAGAACAACGTGCCCAGGGTAACCAGCTCCCCGCCCGACAAGGTGGTCTTTGGGGAGAAGCTCAGCTACAAGATCGTGGTCGATGACCCGGACCCGAACCAGACCATCACCTTCGAGCTCCTGGCGCCCCCGGACGGGGTCTCCATAATCCCCGATGGCATCCTCACCTGGACGCCCAAGGACACGCAGAAGGGCAACCACCACATCCAGGTCCGGGTCTCCGACGGCGTCGACGCGGTCAACCATTCGTTCTATGTCGAGGTCACCGAGAGGCCCCTCATGCCCGGCATGCCCAACCTGCTGCTCTTCCTCCTGCTTTTGATAATCATCGTCGCGGTCTGCGCCGCCGCCGGCGGGGCCTACTACCGCAAGCGAAAGCGCGCGAAGCTCCTGGAGCAGCGCTGGCCCGAGATGCCCCGAAAGCCCGATGGCCCGGCGCCGGCCATAAAGCCCCTCTCCCCCGACAAGCCCGGCGGCACGGCCGCCGAGGCAGTGAGCTGGACGCCGGCCGCCGAGGCGGCCGCACCCGCCGGATTGCCGGCCGTGCCGGCCGCGTCCGCCGGCCAGCCGGGCGGTTCCCGCGTCCAGGACATATTCATCATCTACCGGGACGGCCGGCTCATCCACCACCTCACCAACCGCCTCACCGCCATGGACCACGAGATCTTCGCCAGCATGTTCAGCTCGGTGCAGGACTTCATGAAGGACTCGATGGGCGCCGAGCGGATTGACTCCATCAAGTACGAGGAGTACAACATCCTGCTGGAGAAGGGAAAGAACATCAACCTGGCGGTCGTCCTGTCGGGCGAGGAGCCCCCGGACATACGGCAGGTCATAAAGACCGCCATATCCGACGTGGAGCTCGTGTGCGCCCGCCTGCTCGAGAAGTGGGACGGGGACGCCGCCCCGCTCAAGAAGGACCTCGAGCTGCTCCTGAAGCCCATATCCGAGGCGGTCGCCGTCTCCAAGGTCGAGAAGAAGGCCAAGTTCAAAAACCCGGAGGAATACGTCTCGATACTGAGCGGCGTGGAGTTCTTCCGCGGGTACGTCCGGGTGAAGATGGCCATCACCAACGACCTGGACAATGTCATAACGGACTCGATGGTCAAGATAATCGTCAAGCAGGACCACCTGCGCATCGGGTGGGTGGAGCCTCCCGAGTACGTCTTGCAGGGCGACAGCATCGTGATAGGCAACGTCCAGCCCGGCGAGAAGGTGCAGCTCAATTTGTACCTGGACCCGCTCACCTGCACCGGCTCCTTCGTCGACGCCACGCTGACCTTCAAGGACGCCAAGGGCGACCTCTACTCCATCGTGATGAGCCGCCGGAAGGCCGACGTCGTCTGCCCGACCTTCCACACCGACCAGGACATCAACGTGGCGATGCTCCGCAAGATGATAACGGAGTTCGCCCAGCACGACACCAAGGTGTACATGCTGCCCGAGGGCCTTTGGGCCGAGGAGGCCTTCAAGATGGGCATGTCCGTCATCGAGGGCCACAACGTGAAGCTCGTTCGGGAGTACACCGAGACCGCGCCGACCTACGCGGCCGAGGCCTGGTACTACGGCAAGACCCAGATAAAGAAGGAGGAGGTCGTGATGAGGATAGGCGTCTCCAGGGAGCACAACTCCTTGGAGTTCTTCGTCGGCTCCTCCGACCAGGCCGCCATAACCGGCCTTCTGGCCGAGTTCGGCCACGAGCTCAACCGCCGCCTGAAGAACAAGGGCCTCATCCAGCAGAACATCAAGCACCTCGACCTCACCGACAAGGACCGCGTCGCCCGCAAGAGCCAGCTCCTCCTGCACCGCTACGCCGAGGCGGAGGCGGGGGCCGCCGAGGGCGAGCCGGAGAAGTGACGATCCGGACTTTTTGCCGCGCAGATTACCTTTGGGCGAGTGGGAGCCTGCATTGTTGGTCCTGTCGGGGATGCGACACCGGGCACCGGTCGGGGCTTTTGCGGACCAAACCGCAGACTTCTATTAAGAGTCTGTTGTTAGTACCACAAACTGTTCAGGGGTGGATGGCGACCGGAAAAGGCGAAAGGGACATCGCCAGCGCCAGGAGGAGCGCCACCGCCGGCCTGCGAGGCCCGGATGCCATCAACAGTGTATCCGCGGAATGCCTACTTCAGCTTTGTTGCGGCGTTCTTGATGGTCTTCAGCCCCGGCACCCGGCACCCGGCACCCGGCACCCGGCCGTCACCCGCAGTACTTCCTGTACACCTTGAAGTAGTCCAGCTTCCCCCCGGCCATGTCCTCGTTGAGGAGCAGCTCGAGTCCGCCCTCGGCATAGCGCTCCACCTCGGCCGCCACTTCCTCCTCGCTGACCAATGAGAGGTTCTTGTTTATGGCGTTCAGGGCCAGCATGTTGTGCCG
Source organism: Methanobacteriota archaeon (assembly GCA_016874675.1). Taxonomy (GTDB): domain Archaea; phylum Thermoplasmatota; class DTKX01; order VGTL01; family VGTL01; genus VGTL01. The sequence goes on from VGTL01000025.1 coordinate 6,472, forward strand.
GTCGAACTCGGAGAACGACTGCCTGAAGACGACGGGGTTTTTGAGCTCCTTCTTGCGGTCCCGGGCGATCCCCACGGCCGCCGCCAGCGCCACCACGTTGTCCTTCGAGTCTATCCGGTGGGCCCGGTAGGCGTCGTCGAGCCTCCTGGCGCTCTCCTCGTCGATGTGGAAGGTCACCATCTCAGTTCACCTCCTGGATGCGGGAGAACTTCTGGTGCTGGTCGTGGTCCAGCATGAACCTGCGCTGGACGCCCGCAAGGCTCTTCCAGTCGTCGGGCCGCAGGTCCTCGTCCGTCACGAGCAAAACGACGTTCTGGGCAAGATCCGGTATCTTCTCGATGAGCCGGGTCTTGTGGGTCTGGTCCAGCCGCCCGAAGGGGCTGTCCATGATGAGCGTCCCCTCGTGGGTGGCGTCCTTGAGGCCGCCCAAAAACGACAGCGCCATGACGTGCCTCTCGCCGTCGGAGAGCTTGCGCGATTCCACCAGGTCCCCGCCCTCCGCCCTCACCTTCACCTCGAAGCTCTGCGGGTCGATGGAAAGGCCGATGAACTCCTTGGGCTTGTTGGTAATCGAGGTGTAGATCTTCGACGAGCGCACCTCGATTTCGGCCCGCTTCTGCTCGGCGCTCCGGTCCACTATCTCGTCGAAAGCCTTGAGCGCCCGGTTGGCCCGGCTGATGGACTCGAGGATGGCGCGGCTTGCCGAGCTCTTCTTGGAGAAGGATATCTCGAGCTGGCGCTCGAGCTCCGCCACCTGGCGGCGGGTGACGTTGAGGGCGTCCCTCACTTCCTCCAGCTTGGACTGCACCACCGCCTTCTCCTTGGTGAGCTGGGTGAGCCGGTCGAAGACCTCCTTCTCGCGAAGGTTCTGGGCCGAGTGCGCCCGCAGGCTCTCGTTCTCCCGCTCCAGGGCCCTCTCCGCCCGGAAGCGGTTGTCGTCGAGGTAGCGCCGCTTGGCCTCCAGGCCGTGGACGCCCCGGGCCTCCTCCTCCACCGAGCGCGCCTTTCCCATCGCCGTGGTGAGGTCGGACTGCGTCCAGGAGTAGCGGTCGGTCTCGATGACCTGGATGGTGCCCAGCGCCGATTCGAGCTTGACCAGCGCCTCGTCGATGCGGGCCATGCCGTCGGCGTCCATGGAGGTCCCGCAGATGCAGGTGCCCGAGCCCTTGAGGTCCTTCATGAACTCTATCTGGTCCAGGAGCCGGCCCTGCTCTATCCGCTCCTGGACGGCCTGCTCCTTCACCTTCCCCACTGTCTCGACGGCCCCGCGGACGAACTTGCCCAAGACGAGCCAGGGGAGCTCCGACCTGAAGACCTCCTCGGAGGACTGCATCGACAATTCCTCCCGGTCGAGCTCCCGCGAGAAGTCCTCGAGCTCCTGGATGCGCTGCTGGATGCCCCGCAGGTCGTCGAACTCCTCCAGGTTCCGCTGGTGCTGGCGGATGTCGGTGTTGAGGCCCTCGAGGGCCGATTCCTGCTCGTTGAGGCGGGTGACGAGCTCCACCGCCTTCCCGCGGAGCTCCTTGAGGTCCGACTCCGTTTTTTCGGTCTCGGGAGACGACTGGACGTCGCGCAGGTCCTTTTCGAAATCCTTGCGCACCTTCTCGATGTCCTCGCGGGCCTGCCGGAGGTAGGGCAGCCCCACCGCCTTCTCGACCGTCTCGCGGTTGCGCTCCTGGGCCTCGGCGTAGCGGGAGATGGTCTCGCCGTCGAAGAAGAAGAAGCTCGCGACGTCCTCCGGGAACATCTCGTAGAGCAGCGAGTTGTCCGCTCCCAGGTCCCGGCCGTCGACCCTGAAGTGGAGCTCCTCGTCGAAGTCGGACTTGCGCGTCGGGTTGGGCATGTGCGGCCGGGCGCGCACGGAGCGCTCCACCTCGACACGCCGGCCGTCGTGCTCGAAGGCCACCCGGACCCGGGCGAAGTTATGGCCCTCCTTGCGCGCCGTGTTGTTCACTATGGAGGGGTACTGCGTCGGCACCAGCCGGTCGTGGCGCTTCTCCTTCCCGTAGAGGCACCAAAAAACCGCCTCCATTATCGTGGACTTGCCCCGCCCGTTGTCCCCCTGGACCACCACGACATTGCCCGGCCCCTGGCCGATGGATATCCGGTTGGGCCCGTGGAACACCTTGAAGTTCTCAAGCTCCAGCGACGAGATGAGCATGCTCTCAGTCCTCCCCGCCCAGGAGCCGCTTGAACTCCTTGAGCCGCTGCGTCCTCACTGGGATCGCCTTCTCGGCCGTGACCATCTTGAACAGCATCTCCTCGCTGACCTTGTGCTTGCGCGAGACCTCGGCGAGGATGGCGGGGTCGACGAGTTTCTGGGGCATGACTAGCGAATTGCTATGCTGGGATAAAAGGATGGCGCAAGGCGCAAGGCGCAGGGCGCAGGGGGCAAGGGTAAGGGGCAAGGAGCAGGGGGAGAAGGAACCCTTCCCCCGTCAGCGCCTTGCGCCTCGTCCCCCAAGCCTAGCGCCCTGCGAATCATGAAACATCACCCCGCGGCCCGGCCGGCCGGCGTCCCGGTCCTTCGGGCTCGAGCAACAGCCTCCACAGCGGCACAAGCCGGATCCTCTTCCCTGATACGCCGATTTCCCCTTCGGCGCCCGCCGTGGCAACCAGGCCTTGCTTCAGCCCGTACTTTGACAGGAAGGCGACCATACCACGGACATCCTCCTCCGCGATGGAATCCTTGAACTTGCACTCGACCGCAAGCTTCCTTCCGGGCAGAAAGAAGTCGAGCTCGGGCCCGGATTTCCAGTAATAGACCCCGCCGCCGGCCCTCCGGAATTGCTCGAAGAGCGCCGTCTCGGCGAGCGCGCCGGCCCTTTCCCGCCCCGAGAGCGCCGCGCTCATCCCGGGGTCCACGAGATAGTACTTCTTCGGATTGTAGGTGGTCTCGTTCACCGAGCGGGAATAGAACGAGGCGCCGTGGAAAAGGTAGGATGACTGCAGATGGGAGATGTATTCCCGGGTCGTATCGAGGGCCAGCCCTGTCAGGCGGGAGAGCTTGTTCACACTTGCCGGCGAGCCCGACCCGGAGGCGAGGAGGAACGCCAGATCGCGCAGCCTGGCCGTATCCTTGACGCCGTGGACGGACGCGACGTCCTTGAAAAGGATGTCTTCGAAAAGCTCGACCAGGTAGTCCTGCCGCAGGCTCGCCTCCTCCTCGACCGCGGCCCGGGGAAACCCACCGGTGACAAGATAGTCCTTGAGGAGGGCCGAGTGGAGGTAGTCCTCCGACAGGGGGGTCCGCTTTCCCCCAAACTCCAAAAACTCCCGAAACCCCATTGGCCAGACGCGGAGCTTCGTCTGCCTGCCGGCAAGATGCCGCATCGCATCGGGCTCGACCACGGAGGCGCTGGAGCCGGTGGCCACCATCTGGAAGCCCGGCTCCAGGTCCGCCAGGGCCTTGACCTCCCGGGCCCAGTCCGGGGAGTGCTGGACCTCGTCGAGGAAAAGGTGTAACTTTTCCCGCCTCGGTATCGCCATCTCCGTTCGGAAGGCCTTGACCGAGGCAAGGATGGGATTCTCCCGCGGCATGGACGGGTGGTCCAGCTGAAGGTAGAGGCACCGCTTGGCGGGAGCGCCCTGGTCGAGCCTCCTCTGGATGAGCTGGCGCACGAGAGTGGTCTTGCCGGTCCTCCGGGGCCCCGTGACAATGACCGTGCCGGCGCTCCGGAGCCCCTTCTCCATCGAGTCAACGTATCCGGGACGCGGCCGGCCCAGAACGGCCGGGGGCACCGCCCCGTCTTCCCACCACGGGTTCATTGCTAGGATGCTGTCCTGCATGGATCGTCTATTGTACTGCCAAGTATATATAGGCTTCCGTTCCATTAGTGTAGTTTCAGGTCAAACTACACTAATCCGATGGAAACTCATTTTTCGACATCCAGCAGGGCCACCTGCTCCAGCGCCAGGTCTGCGAGCTGCTCCGGCGCCGCGCCCTTGACGGGAACGCCCAGCCTCTCCAGCGCGCCGGCGCCCCCGGCCGCCCGCTTCTCGGAAAGCGGCGAGAGCCCCAGCGCCCGGAGGAGCGCCGGCCCCCTCGCCCCCGCTTCCGGCCCGAAGACCACGGCGGCGACGCGCTCCGTCCGGGCGGTAAGGCCCATCACGGCCATCGCCTCCTTTATCTGGCGCCGGCCGGAGGCGTAGAGCAGGAGCTCCACGGCCAACGAGCCCGAGCGCATCGAATCGCGCTCCCGGGCGCGCAGGGCGTGCGCCGCGGCGCTCCGGAGGTGGTCGGCCGAGACCACCGCCGCGGCGTCCAGGAGCTGGACCTCGACGTGGTGCGCCCGCCCGAAATCCCGGGCCGCCGCCAGCAGGGCGTCGACCTTTGGCGCCCCCGGGGGCCGGCCCCAGGCCACCGCCACCTCGGTCCCCATCGCCCCTCCATCCCGTTCAGCCGAAATAGGTTTTGCCGTCCGGCGATCCCGCGTTGCCGTCGTCTTCGGGCCCGCCGGATTCTGAAACGCCAAGCTGGGAGAGGATCTGCCCGGCCACCTTAGGGCCGATCCTCGGGACCCGGGCGAGCTTGGCGCGGTCGGCCCGCGAGAGGTGGGCCCGGCTCCGGTAGCCGTTGTCGAAGAGGCTGCGCGCCCGGACCCGGCCCACGCCGCGCAACCGCACGAGGTCGAGCAGCTCCGCCTTGATCCCGTCGGCGACGCGCCGGTTGAGGGTGTCGAGGGCGTCCTCGCGGCCGCAGCGCAGGAGCCGCCCGAGCTCCCTCATCGAGTAGAGTATCCAGCGGCCGGTGTCCACCTTGGCGTGGATGTCACCGGGCCCGATGTCGTAGCGCGATGTCATCTCGTCTTCGCTTTTTTCGTCTATCCAGTCCTGGAGCAGGCAGGCGAGCTTGAGGTCGGCGAGGAACCACTCGTACTCCCCCGGGTCGTCGGGCGGGGGCACTATCAGCTCCGGGCGCGCCCTGTCGGCGACGGCGTCCAGCCACTGGAGGTCGCCCCTGCGCAGGTACATCCCCACGCGGCGAAGATCGGGCGTGGAGGCCGCCACGGCCAGGTACGCCAGCGGGGGCCTTTCCCGCCCGCCGGCCTTCTCGAGGGCCTGCCGCATCACGCGCGCCGAGAGCGGGTCGATGTAGAGCTCCGAGACGCGCCGGCCGTAGGGCGTCGCCGCCAGCCGGTCCGGGCGGCGCTCCACGAGCCTCTCCCCGACCAGGAACTCCAGCGCCGAATCGACCATCTCGTCCACGCGGTCGTCCACGCTCTGGTGGGCGTGGAACGTCGAGCGGAAGAAGGCACCGAGCTCCGCCGGCGTGGAGGCGAACCCGGTCGCGACGGACGAGAGGGCGTGCTCCCGGAACGCCCGCTCCGTGCCTAGTTTGGAATCTATCGGCTCGGGGCCGCCGAGCAGGTACTCCGAGAGAATGATGTCGCGGTCGGATTCGGTCCTGGCGACCACCACCGCGTCCCCCTCCTTGTCGTACCTGGGGCGGCCGGCGCGCCCGGCCATCTGCTTGATCTCGTGGACAGGGATGAACACCTGCCCGGACCCCGCCTCGAATCGCCGTATGTCCCGGATGATGACGCAGCGCGCCGGCAGGTTGATGCCGGCCGCGAGCGTCGGCGTGGCGACGAGCAGTCTCAGCTTCCCGGCGCGGAAGCCGCTCTCGACGGCCCTCCTCTGGGAGGCCGTCAGCCCGGCGTGGTGGAACGCCGCGCCCGCCCGGGCGCAGTCGGCCAGCCGCTTCGCCATGGAGGTCCACTCGGGCTCGGCCTCCTCGAGGGCCCCGGCGGTCTCTCCGGCGGCGTCCCGGCCGGCCTTGCCCAGGACGCCCGAGACGAGCGGGCCGGCCTTCCGGGCCATCGCCTCCGCCGATTTTCGGGAGTTGACGAAGACCAGCGCCTGCCCCCCCTCGGAGAGCACCTTCCTGATGAGCGGGAAGCTGGGCTCGGCGTCCTCGCCGACCTCCAGGCGCCGGTTGTCCGCAAACTGTACCGTGCCGTCGAAGAGCACGCCCTCCCGCAGCTTCACCGGCCGCCAGTCGCTGCTCCTGTGCTCGGCGCCCAGCCAGGCGGCCATTTCCTTCGAGTTTGCCACGGTGGCCGAGAGCGCCAAAAGCTGCGCCCCGGGGTTGAGCTGGCGGAAGCGGGTCAGGATGACCTCGAGGGTGGGGCCCCGGTCGGGGTCGCCGATCAGGTGGACCTCGTCGGCCACGATGACCGAAAGCTCCGAAAGCCAGCCGGCGCGGTGGCGCAGAAGCGAGTCGGCCTTCTCCGAGGTCGCTATCACTATGTCATGGCGGTCCAGCGACACCCCCGGGGAGTCGTAGTCGCCGGTGGCCACTCCGACCGAGAGCCCCAGCGGCTCGAACGTTCGCAGGTCGTCGGCCTTCTCGCTGGCGAGGGCCCGGAGGGGCACGATGTACAGCGCCCGCCCGCCGGCGAGCACCTTCCTGAGCACGGCGAGGTAGGCCACGAGCGACTTTCCGCTCGCGGTGGGAAGGGCGAGGAGGAGGTTTTTGCCCTCCAGGGCCGGCCCGACCGCCTCTGCCTGCGGGGGGTAGAGCGCGTCCAGGCCCTGGGCCTCCAGCAGGGAGACCAGCTCCGCTGGCAGTCCGAGCTCCCTGATGCGGCCGGGCCGTTCCATGCCAGCCCCAGCACCCCTGCCGGATAAGAGCCTTGCGCAGGGGTGGGTGAAAGGGAAGAAGGCAGGAAGGCAGGAAGGGAGCAAGGCAGCAAGGGAAGGCAGCAAGGCAGGAAGGGAGCAAGGCAGCAAGGGACGGAAGAACACGGGGCAAGGGGCAAGGGGACGGACGGACCGTCGTCGTCCCTTGACCCTTGACCCTTGACCCTTGACCCTCGTCCTTGCCCCTTGCTCCCTTGCTGCCTTGCTCCCTTCCTGCCTTGCTGCCTTCCCTTGCTGCCTTTTTACCCGACATTCCCAAAATGTATAAATAAGCCCTATCGGCTATGTCTTCTTAGACGGAAAAAGAGGGCGTGCGGATGAAGCTTGCCTGCCTGGCCGTGGTAGCCGTGTTGGTGCTTTCCAGCCCCGTCCACATCGCCTGGGCGTCCACGCCGGAGGGGCCGGCCGGGGCCTCCGCCAACTCCCCCCCGACCGCCGAAATCTCCGAGCCGCGCAACGGGGCGGTCATAATAAAAGGCACGCCGACGACCTTCGACGGCTCCAACTCGAGCGACCCGGACAACGACATTCTCCGCTTCAAGTGGCAATTCGGGGACGGGGGGGAGGCCAACGCCGCCAAGACCACCCACGCCTACACCGAGACGGGCTTCAAGATAGTCAACCTCACCGTGAGCGACAACGAGGCCCAAGACGTCGCCACCATCGTAGTGAACGTCGTTCCCGTCCCAAGCCCCAACAACATCAACGTGCCCCCGAAGGCGGCCATCGACACCAACAAGACCGGCTTCACCCGGGAGCCCATCTACTTCACCTCGCTCGCCACGGACTCCAACGGCGACAACCTGACCTACTGCTGGGACTTCGGCGAGGACCGCTTCGTCTACTACCTGCAGCCCGACGCCACCGGGAAGACCGTCTCCCATGCCTACAACGACAGCGGCAACTACACGGTGACCCACTGGGTGCAGGAGACGGACACGACCGAGCGCTATGTCAGCGCGCCGGTGACGGCGTGGGCCAACATCTCGGCCCTGCCGGTCTACCCGCCCCTGGCGGACGCCGGGCCCAACATAAACGGCGTGGTCAACACCGAGGTCACGCTCAACGGGGCCGGCGCATCCCAGAACCCCGGCGGCAGGATAACCACCTTCGAGTGGGACTTCGACAACGACGGGGTGTTCGACTGGAGCTCCAACACCACCGGGAAGGCCAAGCACGTCTACACGGTCGTCCGCAGCTACATCGCCCGGCTGAAGGTGACGGACGACCGCGGCGGGACCGCCGAGGACCTCACCAACGTCACGATCACCGCCCCTCCCAACAAGCCCCCCTTCGCCAGCGCCGGCAACGACCAGACCGCGTTCGTCGGGCAGGTCGTCACGCTCCACGGGACTGCCTCGGACGAGGACGGCCGGATAGTGATGTTCAGGTGGGACTTCGACGGCGACGGGGCCTGGGACTACGAGAACCCCTCCTCCGGGATGGGAACCTGGGCCTACAAGAGCCCCGGGACCTACGAGGCCCGGTTCCAGGCGACGGACGACCGCGGCGACACCGCGGAGGACAGCGCGCTGGTGAACGTGCTCGTCAACCAGCCGCCTACCGCCGACGCCGGGGGCGACCAGTCCGTGGACGCCGGCGAGACCGTGCTCTTCGACGGCAGCGGCTCCCGGGACCCGGAAGGCGGTCTCCTCAAGTTCTCCTGGGACTTCGACGACCGCGACGGCCTCCAGGGCGATGCCTCGGGGCCCGTGGCCGACCACGTGTACACGAGGGGCGGGGACTTCACGGTGACCCTCACGGTCACCGACGAGATGGGCCAGAGCTCTCGGGACACGGTCCTCGTGCTGGTCACCCAGGCGGCGGGCGTGTCGCTCGCGGCCAACCCCCGCGCGCGGAGCCTCCGCCCGAACGAGGAGGGCGTCTTCACCCTGACCGTCACGAACACGGGCAACGGCCGGGACGAGTTCGACCTTTTCCTCTCGGGCGACAACTACCGCTGGGCGAGCCTGGACTCCCCGGTCGTCACGCTGGATGCCGGGGCGTCCGTGCAGGTGACATTGCGCGTCACGCCGCCCGTCGACGCCGCGGCCTCGGCCCAGGCCAAGATCACCGTGCGGGCGGTGTCGGACCTCGACCAGAACGTTCAGGGCCAGTACCTGGTCACGGTGACGGTGCTCCAGAGCTTTGGCCCGTCCATCACGGTCTCAGCCACCCGGCAGCGCGTGGAGGCCGGGAGGAGCTCGTCTTTCACCATCCAGGTCGGAAACGGCGGAAACGGCGACGACACCGTGACGCTTGCGGCCTCCGGAGCCGCCGGGAAGTGGGTCTCGTTCTCGCCGGCGCAGGTCGTGGTGCCACGGGGGACGACCAAGACCGTCACGGTCAGGCTCTCCGTGCCGGCCGGCACCGCCGCCCAGGAGTACCTGCTCACCCTCACGGCCGTGTCGGGCGACAACACCACCCAGGACTCCACGGGCGTGACCGTCCGGGTCACCGCGCCTCCCGCGACGGTGCCCGGCTTCGCCGCGGTGGCCTTCCTCGCCTCGGCCGCCGCCGCCTGCGCCGTCGTGGCCTTCCGGCGGCGCGGGAGCGGGGGTTGAAGGGCCCCGGGGCCGGAAGGGCGAGGGGGGGCCGGGGGACCGGCCCTCACGAACCGGAATGCGTGTAGAAGTAGAGCATCTGGCCGGTGTCCATGGAGAACGCCGAGGTGTGGCCCTCCCTGTGCAGGGTGACGGCGTAGCCGGCGCGCTCCTGGGAGGCGTACATGCCGGCGACGTTGATGCCGGGATAGGGCGAGTCCGCCTCCAGGCCGAGGGTGGTCCCGCCCGTCCAGTCGATGGCGCCGCTGCGGAAGAAGGTCTGGGCGGTCTCGGCGTCCCGGTCCCGCAGCTGGCCCTCGGCCGAGTGCATCGTGAGCATCCGCCCGAAACCGTCCTCGGGCGTCCGGAGGTCGGGCGGGGTGTTGTTCCAGTCGCCGCGCACCGTGTACTGCTGGAGGATGTCCCGGGTCAGGTTGACCCAGTAGGATGTGGTGGCGCCCGGCCGGGAGAAGCTGATATTCCAGGTCGAGGAGCCGGGGCCGAACTGGCCCTCGTGGTACCTGGCCGCCACGGCGTAGGACCGGGGGTTGTCCGCAAGGTAGCGGGCGAAGGTGGGGTCCCTGGCCGACGCCTCCTGCACCGCCTGGGCGGGGCTGAAGCGGAGGCTGGTGTTCCCCGGGCCGGACTCGGGCACGTTCTCGAACGGGGAGGCGAACAGGCCGGGGTCGAGCGGGTCCGGGTCGAAGGACTGCGTGCCGGTGTCGACCGCGCCTGTGCCGGCCTTGAACTCGGTCATCGTCGTTGAGTAGTCTGTGACAAAGCGCGTGTCGCCCGAGCTGCCGGCGACATGAAGGTGCGTCGATACGGGCAGCGAGGCCCGGTCGCTTATCCAGAGGTCCAGGAAGAACTCGCTGAGGCCGTTCTTCTCCAGGTAGGCCCTCTCGGCCGTGATGTTCAGGCCCAGTCCGGCCATCCCCCCGACGTTCCGAACGTCCGTGACGGCCCAGTAGTAGGTCACGTTCCCCGACCTGTAGGTGCCGTTCTGCTGCCCCCCGGACTGGCTGAACCTCTGGCCCTTGTAGATGTTCTCCGGCCTAAACTGCTCTGTTATCCCGGAGACGGCCGGATAGGAGCGGAGGCTGTCGGTGGAGTTGATGCTGGCGGGACCGGTCGCCAGCCCCATGAGCCGGAGGGTGGTGCGGGCGCGGGACTTGACCTGGAAGACGCCCCCGGACGCCGCGTCCGAAAAGGAGTCCTCGGAGTAGTCCACCTCACCGCTGAGCGGCACGGTCACCAGGTTGGTCTGGGCCCGGCCCGATATCAGGAGCGTTTCGCTGCTCGTGGTCCAAAGGGCGCTGTGGTTGGTACCGAAGCCGTCCTTCCCGGTCACCTGATCGCGGACCCACTGGGTCAGGTTACCGGCGAGGTCCAACGTGACCTCCGAGACCGTGACCTGCTGCCCGGCCACGCTTATCGTGTAAAGGTAGGTGTCGGTGTTCCGGACGTCGACGGTGGCGTTGACCGAGTAGCTCGCGCGATCGCCGAGTCTCATTGCCGGGACGGTCACGGAGAGGGGCTGGATGGTGATGGGGGCGCGGAAGGGCGCCGAGCGGGAGCCGTCTTGGTCCTGGACCACCAGGGAGACCGTATACGTTGCCGGTTCGTTGTAGTAATGGGTGACCTTCCTGCCCCCGGCCCGGGTGCCGTCGCCGAAGGTCCACTCGTAGCGGGATAGGCCCTTCCCGGTGGAGGAGGAGTTGCCCCCGTCGAACGTCAGGAGCTCGCCCGCCTCCCCGGTCGCGGGGAAATCGGCCCGGGCCCAAAGGGTCGTCCGGGCCCCCGAGAGGAAGTACCAGCCGGCCGCGGCGAGCGCGATGATGAGGACCACCGCCAGCGCCCCGAGGGCGCGGCGGGAGCCGCGCCGGGGTCCCGTCCCTTCCGGGGACGCCTGCCTCTTTATCTTCCGGAGTCGGACCGTGCGGCCGCCAGCCCCGGGAGGCCTTCCCGCCGGCTTCCTGGGGACACGGCCGGGCCGGCGCCCCGGCCGCTCGGGCCGTTTCATCGGGACCCGGCTCGCGGGCGTGAAGTAGCCCAGCGAGGGCGGCGGCGCCTCCTCGGCGTCCCTCTCCACCTCATCCCCCGCCCAGCCCCGCGTCCCTTCGGGCGGCTCCCCTGTGCGCGTTCTCGGCCTGCCTGCCGGTCGGGCGCGCTTTTCTTCCGCCAGCTCGACGGCGACGGAGAACGTCCTCACCTTCGACTCCGGCCGGCGACGCCGGGCCGACGGGTAGCGCATCTCGGTGTGGATGCGCTCGGCCGGGGCGTGCCCGCCCGGAGGGGACGGCCCGTCGCCGGCGCCGGGGGCCCGGGCGAAGTGGGGGTGGAGACCGGGCCGGCGGGGCACCGGGGCGGCCCGGTGTGCCTCCGGAGCATGGGTGCGGGGTGCCTCCGGGGGCGGGGGTCCGGCCGGCTGGGGCGTCGGCGGGGACGGCCCGGCCGGTCCCGGCCCTCCGCCGTGTATCTGGCGGCGCATGAGCTCGAAGCGCTTCTCCTTGAACCTCTCGAAATCGGTCTCGAGAAGCACCTCGAGCGCGCTGACGTCGAAGCCCATGGCCCGCCACTCGGCGAGCTTCCGGCGGTAGCGGGCCTTGTCGGCCTCGACGGATTCCTCCGGCGGGCCACCGGGCGCCATGATCGGATATTATGTCCTTGCGTTTATAAATACAATTGTACACCCCGGACTGAAGTCCGGGGTACTAGCTTTCAGATGGCCCCGTACCCTGCACCCGGCACCCGGCACCCGGCACCCGGCACCCGGCACCGGTGCGCCTTGCGCCCTTTCCCCTATTCCTTCTTCTCTGGCTCCGGCGGCTGCTCCGGCGGGGCTTCGGAGGCGGGCGCGGGCGTCTCGGGCGGCGGCGACTCCGGCGCCGACGGGCTCTCCAGGGTGGGCTTCACCTGCCCGCTGGCCCAGGCGGGCTGCGACCCGGAGACGCCCGGCTGCTCCCCGGAGATGCCGGCCTCGGGCGAGTACTGGGACTGGTCGTACTGGGTCTCCACCGGGGGCTGCCCGGGATCACCTGGCGCGGCCTCGGCGGGTTGCTGGTAGGTCCCGGGCGGGTAGGAAGCGGCCCCGGCCGACTGCTGGTACGCCGAGGCGAGGTCGTAGGGCTCCGGCGTCCCGGCCGGTGCCTGGTAGGCGCCGTAGTCGTAGCCCGGAGCGACCGGCGGGGCCTGGTCATCCCTGGGCGCGGGGTCGTACTGGTCGCTGAGAGCACCCGGCGAATCCGCCGGCGGGGGCGCAACATCCGGGGCGCCGGGCCTCTTCCGGCGCATCATCCAGACGGCGATGCCTCCGACCATGGCTATCGCGCCGACCGCCGCCACCAGAAGGAGCATCATGTTGCCGCCCAGGATTCCACTGCCCGCCCCGCCCGCGTCGGAGGGGGCGACCTGCACCATGACCGTCTGGTTGGTGTAGGTGTAGCCGTCGTAGATGGAGAGCATTATGGAGTGGGTGCCCTCCTTGATGTCGGAGGCGGAAAACGAGGGCTGGGTGCTCAGCACCCGGCCGCCCAGGGACCACTGGTAGGTCAGCGGGTCGCCCTCGGCGTCCCTCGCCTGGACTGTGAAGTCTATCCGCTTCCCGGGCTGGAACCGGGCGCCGGTCGTCGGCTCCAGTGACAGGATCTGCGGGGAGGTGTTGGGGGTGATGGTGATGGACACCTGCTTGGACTTGGTGGTTCCGGTGCCGTCGGAGACCTCGAGCACTATGGTGTGGACGCCGGGCTTCAGGGCGGTCGTGGAGAAGCTCTTGCCGGTCCCGATCTCGGTGCGGCCGTCCAGCCAGGTGTAGGTGAGCTCGTCGCCGTCGTCGTCCTTGGCGCTCCCGGAGAACTCCACCTCGGTCCGCTCCATGTACGAGTCGCCGGTCCTGGGAGTGTTTATCTTGACCTCCTTGGGGTTCCGGTTCACGTTGACGACCGTTATGTTCCAGACGCGCTCGACCTTGTCGTGCCCGTCGTCTACGACCACCCGGAGGACGTGCTGGCCGGCGGAGTCGAAGTCGGTCTTCAGCGGGTAGGTGTCCTCGTTCCAAAGGAGGTCCAGGTCGTCGAGGTACCAGGTGTAGTTGAATGTGTCCCAGCTCTCCACGGTGGTGACGGTCACCGAGAACTCCTCGGTGTCGCCCTCGTTCATGGTGACCGTCCCCTGGGGGCTGGAGGATTTCAGGACGGGCGGGTCGTTCACCACCACCACGGTCACCCGCACCACGACGAACTCGTTGCCGTAGCCCTTGTCATCCTGGGCGGTGAAGGTTACGTCCTCGTAGAAGCCCGACAGGTTGGGCGACGGCTTGAACGTGACGATGAGGGTGTTGGGGTCCACCAGCACGGTTATCCGGGTCATGCCGCTCGGGAGCAGCGTCACCGGGTCGCCGTCCAGGTCGGAGAACACCCCGGACATGTCCAGCGTGGCGGTCCTGTCCTCGTCGACCGATACGTTCCCGGGGTGGGTCCTCAGGCGCGGGGGCTGGTTGACGTGCACCACCGTCACGTTGCACTGCGCGCTCGCCTGCGCCAAGGCGAGGTCCGTGGCGGTGAAGGTCATCGAGACCAGGCCGTAGAACTCGATGGGACCGGTCAAGGTGACCTTGCCGTCCGTGTCGATCGTGACCCGGAGGGAGCCGTTCTTGTCGACGGAGTAGGCGAGCTTGTCGCCGTAGGGGATGTCGTCGTCGGAGAACACCCTGGACAGGTCCACGGAGGTGTCCACCCCGCCCTGAAACATCCGGATGTCGGCCATGCCTTTCTTGACGTAGGGGAGGTCGTTGACCGCCGCGACCGTCACGTTGACCGTGAGGGACACCTTCCCGCCGTAGCCGTCGTCGGCTGTCACCGTCAGGGTCTCCCTGCCCGCCCAGTTTAGCTTGGGCATTATCTCGAGGTTCCCCGTCGTGGCGCACACCGCGGCGGCGAGGTTGGTCTGGCCGGTGACGTTGATGATGATGGCGTCCCCGTCGATGTCCGAAAAGCGGGTGGTGGCCGGGGTGGAGACCCCCACGTCCTCTTGCGTCGACAGGTCCTCGAACGACGACAGCACCGAGGGCACGTGGTTGGTGGAGGTGAGGGCCAGCGAGTAGGTCTCCCTGGCCGTGTCGTCGGTGATCTGGTTGTTCCGGACGGCGGCGTAGGAGTAGATTGCGACATGATAGTACCTCTCCGCCTGGGCCGCCGGCATGGCAAGGGTGATGGAGTTGGTGAGGGCGCCCCCCTGGATGTTGAGGTCGCCCGCAAGCAGGGCGCCGGCCGAGTCGTAAATCGACAGGTTGAACAGGTCCGTTCCGGCCTGGCGGGAGGCCCTCGCCTGGAATGTGTCGCCGGCGAAGACGTGGTACCGGTACCAGTCGTACTTGTCCCAACCCTGGTCGACCGTGCCGGCGATGACGGCGTTGTGCCTGGCGAAGGTGGCGTTGCCGTGGTCGTTGTTGCCGTCCGAGGGGGTCTGGAATCCGGTCACGTCCAGAGTGTAGCCCCCGGAGCCCGACCAGATGTTCGCCAGGAGGTAGTACCACCCGGTGTACGAGGCGGCGAGGCTCACGGTCTCCCGGGGGGACGCCCCGCGGGAGAGGTTGTAGGGGTTGAGCCCCCCGATTAGGTCCCACAGGAAAAGGTTGCAGTTGGTGTTCCGGTCGTCCTCAGTCATGTTGACATACACGCCCTCGCTCTTACCGCTCAGGTTGCCCTGGAGCCAGATGCGGAACCACTCCGAGCGCTCGACGCCGGTGAAGGAGAGCATGCTCCGGACCTGGACGCCCGGGGTCAGGGTGGCCGGGAGGCTCACCGTGACGGTCAGGGTGTAGGACTGCTCCTCGGAGAACGTCCAGATTTCGACATAGTGCGTCCCGTTCTCGATCGCGAAGTAGGTGTCACCGCGCGTGGTGTTGCCGCTCGTGATGTCCAAAACATCGTTCTGGCCCGGGTCATAGACGCTGAAATAGAGGGGCAGGGAGGCGCAGGTGTAGGAGAGCACCACCTTCATGCACTGCCCGGCCCGAAGGTCGATTTTGTAGAAGTCGGAGGGGTCGTCCGTGCCGTTGACGCTCCCCGAGGTCTGGACCCCGCTGGTCAGGGCGGTGGCCGTGGCGAAGTCGTTGTCGCTGTCCGCGGTCCGCCCGGACGCCCCGCCCAGGGCGGCTCCGGACACTCCCAGGGACGCCGTCACAGTCATCAAAGCCAACAGTACAACAAACCGGTTGATCCTCATTCCCCCACCACTCAATGGCGACCATGCATTACTGCCTATTAATAATTTGTTGGAAGGGACTATTGCTTATAAGAGGCTGGAGGGAGGGAAGCGGGCCAAAGGGGGGTGGAAGCCCGTATAGGGAGAAGGGGGTCGATACCCGGACCGGTGTCCGGGGCATCCGGCCTCATCGGCCCTTCCGCCCTAGCCCGTTCTCCGCCGCCTCAGGGCTGCGAGGGCCCCCACGGCCGCCAGCGCCGCCGCCACCATCAGGGTCTCGGTGCCCGGGATGAAGCCGCTCTTGGGCGGCTCCTCCACACGGATGACGATCTCGGAGGATTCGTTGTAGCCCCGGCCGTCGCTGGCGTTTATTTTTATATAGTGCAGGCCCCGGCCCAGCTTCTTTGTGAAGTTGGCCTCGCGGGAGAGCACCCTGTCGCCCTCGCGCCACTCCAGCGTCACCGGGTCCCCGTCCTCGTCGAACACCCGGGCGCTGAAGAGGATGTTGTCGGTGGTCTTGGCCTTGGACTCCACATCGGGGGTGAGTATCACGATGGACGGCTTGGAGTCGCTGAATATCGTGACATTGACCACGGCGGTGTCCGTGCCGTCGTAGACGTGGACCGAGACGATGTGCCAGCCGGGCGAGAAGCCGTTCGGCAGGTTCATCGAGCGGACCACGCCGATGGTGACGCCGTTGTCCTTCCAGGTGTAGGCCAGGTTGTCGTGCTCCGCGTCGTAGGCCTCCGCCCTGAGGAGCGTGGGGGCGCCCAGGGGGATCACCTGGCCGTCCCTGATGGAGGTGATGTTGACGACGGGCGGCTGGTTCCTGTTGAGGACCGGCACGGCCCAGGTGTGGGCCGTCGAGAGCTGGCCGTCCCGGATTTCCACCGTGATGTTGTAGGGCAGCTGGCGGGAGCTCTCCTGGTCGGTGACGAACGTGAACGACGGCGCGGTGGAGCCCGCCTTGATTCCGTCGACGAACCACTGGTAGGTGAGCTGCTCCGACGGGGTGTCGATGTCCCCGGCCTCGACCGACAGCGTCAGGTTGTCCATCTCGAAAATGGAGTACTCCTCCGCGTCCGGCGAGAAGGTCGCCACGTAGGGCGGGTCGTTCACCGGGTCGACCACGACCCTCACCTCCAGAGAGACGTTCAGTCCGCCGGTGTCCTCCGCCACGACGAACACGGTCTCCTGGCCGCTCCAGTCCGGGTCGGGCCGGACGTCTATCCGGCCGTCGGCCCCGACAGTGCAGTTGATGTGCTCGCTGCGCAGGCCCGTGTAGGTGAGGACATCGTGGGCGTAGGTGGTGTCCTCGTCCTTGAAGAAGTCCCGGACGAGGTAGGTGTTGTTGCGGCCGTCCTCGGGCATCTGGATGTCTATCCGGGCGGCGCCGGCAAGCTGCGGCGGGTGGTTGGTGTGGTTTATCGTCACCAGGAACTTTTGGAAGTTCCGGGCGTTCTTGCTGTCCCGGACGTTGAGGGTTATCTCCCGGGAGCCCAGGATTCCGTGCACCGGGCCCAGCGTCAATTCGAGGGTGTAGTTGTCCAGAGAGACCGGGATGCTTCCGTTGCCGGTCCACCAGAAGACGAGGTGGTCGCCGTAGGGGATGTCGGGGTCCACGAACGCCTCCTTGAGGTCCAGCACAAGGGTCTGGTCCTCCTGCAGCGTGACATTGCCTATGACCTTGTTGACCCGGGGCGGCTGGTTCCGGTTCTCGACCGTCACGAAGACGTCGAAGCCGGCCCCGGCGCCCCAGACGTCCGTGGCGCAGATCTTGATGTAGTTGCCGCCCGCCCAGTCCGTGGCGGGCGTGACGTGAAGGCTCCCGTCCGAAAGTATCTTCGTGGTGAGGTTGGCCGTCCCGGTCACGTTGAAGAACAGCTGGTCCCCGTCCGGGTCCTCGAAGATGACGTTCAGGTTGAATATCACCGCCGGCGTGTTCTCCTGCAGCAGCGGGTAGCCGGGGGAGTTGCCCAGGATTGGGGCGTGGTTGATGTCGGCGGGCGAGCCGAGCTTCAGAGTGTAGGAGGCGTTGGCCGGGACGCTGCTTAGGTTTCCGCCGGCGTCCAGGCCGCACTCGGCCATCGGGACGATGTAGTAGCGGTTGGTGAGGGTGACATCGTGCGTGAGGCGCACCTTGTCCGTCCAGCCCACCCCGGGCACGTAGTTCGTGGCGGTGGTGACGATGGTGTACAGGCCGCTCACTATTGCCAGGAGCCACAGGCCGTACCTGCCCTCGGTGTGCTGGTTCAGGGTCAGGTTGACATCCAGCTTCTCCCCGTCGAGGAGGTAGACCTTGTAGAAATCGTAGTGGTCGTAGGATTGGTCGACCCAGGAGGACACCGCCGTGTTGTTGAGCTTGGTGGCGGTGGTGCCGATGTTGTCGTTGTCGTTGAGGGCGGACTGGAGGACCCCCAGCGATATGTTGTAGGTGCCGCTGCCCGAGCGGGCCCAGAGCCGGACGTAGTAGGTCCCGGTGTAGCTCGCCCCGGCGGATATCATGTCGCCCGAGCGGTGGTCCAGTGAGATGTTGTAGGCGAACTGGGCAAGGTCTATCCAGAGGGCGTGGATGGTGACGTCGAGGACCATCCCCTGGGTGTTGTCGACCGTGAACTCGGCCACGTCGGTGTTCAGGCCGTTGTTGGTGTCCGCGCTCATGGAGAACGCGTACCAGTCGCAGGGGTTGGGGGAGGCGCGCTCGAGGGGGAGGCCGGTGAAGCTGCCCAACGGCGCGATGACCGGAGGCGTCTCGAGCGTGTAGTAGAGGGTGTAGTTGCCCGCGCCCGAGATGACGTTGACCGAGACATAGTAGTTCGTGCTGCCCTTCACTGCCTGCACCGAGAGCGACTGCCAGGGTCCGTCCAGGGCCGACTCGTCGATGACCTTCCCGCCCCGGTCCATGAACGACAGCCGGACGCGCGGCGAGGGGTGCGAGGGGACGTGAAGCGAGATGGCGAAGACCTGGCCGGCGGCCGGGGTCGAGACCGCGAATAGGTCTATCGGGTCGTCGGCCACGTCGACCGTTCCGTTGTAGGACTTGCCGCTCTCGCAGGCAGTGGCGTTGGCCATATCGTTGTCGTTGTCCTGCACCCGGGCCATCGCTGGGGCGGGGCCGGCCTGCAGTGACGGGAAGGCCGAACCCAGCACGAGCAGCGCCATTGACACTGCCAGAACGCGCCGCGCATCCATTGGAATCCCCATGTTCCATCCGTTGTAACATATATGTAATTTTTGGGACGCTCGAAAGGTTTAAGCGCCTTCGGGGCTGGCCGGTCCCCCTTCGGGCCATCGATCGGTCCCCGGGCGCGTGCCCGGGACCTGCCCTCTCCCCCTCCTCCTTGGCCCGGCGCCGCCTACCACTTGAGCTCCGGCTGCTGCCGCACCGCCGGCGCCGCCTCCCGCTTCTTCCCGCGCATCATCATCACCAGGCCGGCCACCGCCGCCGCCGCTCCTATCGCCACCGCTATCACCGCGAGCATCATCGGGTCCGTCCCCTTCTCCGCAGGTGCGGTCACCTCTATCGTCACCGTGTTCTCGGCGGTCACCAGCCCGTCCGAGACCGTCACGGTGATGCGGTGCTTGCCCACCGAAAGCGTCGACAGCGAGAACGACTGGCCGGTCCCTATCACCTTGCCCCCCTCGGTCCAGCAGTAGCTCAGCGCGTCGTTGTCGGCGTCTATCGCCTCGGCGCTGAACATGATAGTCTTTCCCTTCTCGACCCTCTTCCCGTCCGGCGGGCTGAACGCTATTATGCTGGGCCTCGAGTTCGCCTTCACCTCGATGCTCACCACCCCCGACTTGATGGTCGCGTTGCCGTCCGACACCTCGAGCGAGATCTTGTGGATCCCGACGCCGAGCCTCGCCAGCGTGCTCCTGCCGCTCCCGAACTCCATCAGCCCCTCCATCCACCGGTAGCTCAGCTCGTCCCCGTCCGGGTCCGTGGCGTTCGCCTCGAACCGGATGGCCGCGCCCTCCTTGAAGGTCTCGCCCGGTCTCGGTGACACTATCGTCAGCTTGGTCGGGTCGCGGTTCACGTTCTCCACGGTAAGGCGCCACTCCATCGTCGTCGCCAGCTCGCCGTCGTCGACGGACACCTTCACGACATGCTCCCCCGCAGAGGCGAAGTCGCTCCGGTAGGGGTAGGTCGTGGCGTGCGCGAGCACCTGGACCCCGTCCAGGTACCAGGTGTAGTTTATCGCCGAGGCGCTCTCCGGGTCGGTCGCCGCCACGCTGAAGTCCATCCCGTCGCCCTCCTTCAGCGTCACTCCCCCGGGCGGGCTGAACGCCGTTATCCGCGGCGGGTCGTTCGCGGCCACCACCGTCACCTTCACGACCACGTAGTTCTCGCCTGTGCCGGAGCTGTCCCTGGCGGTCAGCTTGATGTTCTCGTAGTAGCCCGATGTGTCGGGCTCCGGCCGGAAGGTCACGTTAAGGTCGCCGGCCTTCGTCAACACCTGTATGCTCATGTTCTGGGAGACTATCAGGGTTATCGGGTCCCCGTCCGGGTCCCAGAAGTACTGCGAGAAGTCCACCAGGAGCGACTCGTCCTCGTTCACCACCTGCTCAGGCGGCTGCGTCCTCACGAGCGGCGCCTGGTTCACATGCCGCACCGTCACCTTGCACGGCCCGTTCGCTATGTTCCCCGCAAGGTCCGTCGCGGTGAACGTCAGGTTCACGGTCCCCCAGAAGTTCACCGGCGCCGAAAACGTCACCTTCCCCGCGGCGTTGATGTCCACCCATAGCGACCCGTTCGCGTAGACCCCGAAGGCGAGCTTGTCCCCCGGCGGGTACAGCGTGTCGTTGTCGAAGAAGTGCTGGTTCAGGTCCACAGGGCCGTAGCTTCTGGCCTGGTCCATCACTATGTCCGGCAGCGGCTTCATCAGGTGCGGCGAATCCTCCACCGGCAGCACCGTCACGTTCACTATCGCGACCGTCTGGAACTGCGAATCCTGGGCTATCACCTGCGCGTTCTCGTTCCCGTACCAGTTCGGCGCGCCGAAGATCGAAAGCTCCCCGGTCGTCTGGCAGTACGACCCCTGGATGTGCGGCGCCGACACCTTCACGGCCAGGCTGTCACCGTCCGGGTCAGAGAAGTGGTCGGCGACGTTAACCTTGTAGTGGACGTCCTCGTCCACGGTCACCGGGCTGAACTGGGCCTTTATCCGCGGCGGGCGGTTGGGCGTGGTGAAGTTTATCCAGTAGGGTATTTGGACGTTGTCGTCGTTTTGGTTGTTGGACACGGCCATCACGACCACGAAATAATAATCGTCGACGGGTGCGGATGGGGTGATTATCTCGCGGTAGCGGTACGGCCACTGGTTCTGCGGCGGGTAGGAGTCGTCCCCGGCTATGTAGTTCAGCTTCGAATCGAACACGGAGACGTTGAAGATGTAGCGGACATTGATCTGGGAGACGTTGACGATCATGTTGGTGCCGGCGGTCACCGGGCAGCGGTACCAGTCGTAGTGGTCGAAGCCCTTGTCCACCACGCCCTGCTGGCTGGATTTGGGGTTCACGGGGGTGGCGTTGAGATAGTCGCTGTCGCTGTCGCAGGGGACGGTGTACTTGCCACATTCGAGGGTGTAGCTCACCGCGCTCTGGTAGGTGTAGAGCCTGTGGTAGTACCAGCCCGAGTGCGTCGCCGCGGCCGTGATGTTCATCCGGGTGCTGCTCGACCCCGAGCCGTTGAACTCGTGGGAGCCGTTGAAGTTGAGGATGTCGTAGAACCGCTTGCCCAGGCCCTGGTTCTGGGGCGATTTCTGCGCGTTGATCCAGACCGCCTCGGCCTGGCCGCCCTGGTTGCCGTTGAGCCAGATGCGGTAGTAGTCGGCCCGGTGGGCGTTCCAGTCGAGGCTGCCGGCGGAGATTACCCCCGGTGTCAGGGTCGGCGGCGTTCCGACCGTCACGTTGGCCGTGTATGTGGTGGAGCCCCCGCTGGAGCGGATGCGGATGTAGTATGTCCCGTTGACGGAGCACAGCCCGGTGTCGCCGCGGGGGTTCCCGCCGCCCTGGGCCTCGCCTATGTTCCCGAAGATGGTGCTCAGGTAGAACGTGTAGGCGTTGACCCTCAGGTCGCAGTTGGAAGTGCCGAAGCTGACGTTCACGGTGAGCGTCTGGCCGGCCAGGGCGTATATCCGGTACCAGTCGGTGGGGTCGTCGTTCTGGTTGACGCTGTCGCTCACCGGGACCCCGCTCTGCACGGGCACCGCCTCGTCGGGGGTGTTGTTGCTGTCGGGCGTCCGCGCGCCGTCGGCGGCCACCATTCCCGGCACGAGCATCCCCGCGGCCAGAAGCAACAGCATTGATATCACGGACTGGAGCCTGTTCACCGGTCTCACCGCCAATGAAAGAAACCTGCCAATATTAAATGGTTCTGGTCGGTAAAATAAAGGGCAGCAGGCAGCGGGCAGCGGGGGGAAGGCACGAGGCGCAGGGCGCAGGGCGCAAGGCTTGAGGCACAGGGGGGAAGGCGCAAGGTGCAAGGGACCTCGACCCTCATTCATCCCCCCGCCTTGCGCCTTGTACCTTGCGCCATCGCCCCCTGCGCCTTGCGCCCTGCGCCTTGCCCCCTTTTCTCCAAATACCTATTAAACACGAGCGCCATACCGGTGGACAGAGGAAGGGACCGATGGCAGCGACACCGATAGCCGAGGAGCTCGCCAGGAAGCAGAAGGAGATCTCCGTGGCGGAGTTCTTCGAGCGCAACAAGCAGCTTTTGGGCTTCGACAGCCCCACGCGGGCGATGCTCACGTCGATAAAGGAGGCGGTGGACAACTCCCTGGACGCCTGCGAGGAGGCGGGGATGCTCCCGGAACTGCTTTTGGAGATACGGGAGCATTCCAAGGGCGAGTACTTCGTCGCCTGCCAGGACAACGGGCCCGGCATAGTGAAGCAGAACATACCGTCCGTCTTCGGAAGGCTGCTCTACGGCTCGCGCTTCCACGCGATAAGGCAGTCGCGGGGCCAGCAGGGCATAGGCATCTCCGCGGTGGTCATGTACGCCATGCTCACCACCGGCCGGCCCACGCGGGTGATATCCAAGATAGGCCCGGACCACCCGGCCATAGCGATGGAGCTCATTCTGGACACGAAGAAGAACGCCCCCGACGTGCTCAAGCAGGAGGTCATACTCTGGAAGGACCCGCGCGCCAGGGTGGAGGACGGGCCAGCCCGGGAGGTCAAGCACGGGACGCGGGTGGAGTTCGTCATCAAGGCGCGCTACATACGCGGCAAGCAGTCGCCCTACGACTACCTGCGCTCCTGCGCCATCGTCAATCCCCACGCCCGGATAGTCCTCGTCGAGCCCGACGGGACCCAGACCGTGTTCGACAGGGCCACGGAGAAGATGCCGGCCCAGTGCGTCGAGATAAAGCCCCACCCCGAGGGATTGGAGCTCGGCACGCTCTTGAAGATGGCCAAGGAGACCGAATCCTACAAGCTCACCTCTTTTTTGGTCAACGACTTCTCCCGGGTGAGCCTGGACAAGGCCCGCCAGGTGGCCCAGAAGGCGGGGCTCGCCGAGAACCTCAGGCCGAAGGCGCTGGACCTCGAGGGCGCCAAGCGGCTGGTGGGGGCCTTCAAGGAGGTCAGGCTCATGGCACCCCCGACCGACTGCCTGTCGCCCATCGGGGAGACGCTCATCCGCAAGGGCATGAAGAAGGACGTCTCGGCCGACTTCGTGGTGACGCACACCCGGCCCGCATCGGTCTACTCCGGCAACCCGTTCCAGGTCGAATCGGGGCTCATGTACGGCGGCGCACTCGGCAAGGAGGACCAATCGACGCTGCTCCGGTTCGCCAACCGCGTGCCGCTGCTCTTCCAGCAGGGAGGCTGCGCCATCACCCACGCCATCGAGGGCATGGACTGGCGCCGGTACGGGCTGGAGCAGAAGGGCGGCAAGGGCCTTCCGTCGGGGCCGGTGCTCTTTTTGGTGCACATCGCCTGCACGAAGATCCCCTTCACCTCCGAGTCGAAGGAGGCCGTGGCCGACGTCCCCGAGATAATGGCCGAGGTGGAGCTTGCGATGCGCGAGTGCGCCCGCAAGATGCAGGTGCACATCAAGAAGCGGGCGCGCCTTGCCAAGCTCAAGGAGAAGGAGGAGATAATCCGGCAGCTTCTGCCGCTCATCGCCCAGAAGTCGGCGCATCTTCTCGGCCGGCCGGTGCCGCCCATCGAGCCGGTGGTCGCAAAGATAATGAACAGCGTGCTCATCAAGGAGGAGATAGAGTTCGACGAGAAGAAGAAGCTCCACCACGTGAGGCTCGAGATAATCAACTTCACCCCCACGCGCAAGAAGTTCAAGCTGCTCAGCGTAGTGCCGGCGGACGCCCTCGTGCCCGGCGTCGACCCGAAACCCTCTTCGATGGAGAACCACATCATAACCTGGGACCTCAAGGGGCTCCAGACCGCCGAGCGGCTGCAGCTTGGGTTCGACCTCATGGGCCTGGACAAGGACGGTTTCGACGAGTGCGAGCTCTACGTCAAGGACATAGACCCCGAGCTCGTGAACGGCGCCGAGCCCTGGGACGCCGAGGCCTACGAGAAGAGGCTCAACGAGAAGGACGAGGAGGAAGAGGAGGAGGAGCTGCCCGACGAAAACGGCGGGCCCGGCGGCAAGGGGTCCTGCGGGAAGGGAGGTGAAGATTGATGGCGCCCAAGAAGAAGACGCCGGCACCAATGGCGGGCGAGGAGACCAGGAAGTCCGCTAAGGAGGTGGTGTCATCGCTCGAGGGCATCGCCCGGGAGGTCTACGACAAGATCGCCGGGACGCAGATACCGTCGATATCCCTGCCCACCCGGACCAAGGGCAACATCGTGTTCTCCGACAAGGAGCAGGTCTGGAAGTACGGGACGCTCGAGACCCAGCGGACGGCAAAGACGCTCGAGGGCGCCTACATGCTGGCCCGGACGATGTACTCGGTGGACTTCATCAAGCAGATGATAGCCGAGAGCAAGTCGTCGACGCTCAGGGAGATGTACTACATCAGCGAGGGCTGGGGCCTGGCCAAGTTCCACGCCCAAGACGAGTCGGACAAGCTCATCGAGGACCTGGAGATCAGGTCGCGCCAGATGCGGGAGGAGCTCAGGCTGCGGCCAGAGGAGAACGGCGCCTCCATAATCGGCAACATCACGATAGAGGAGCTCAACCGCAAGGGCGAGAAGAAGAAGTTCAACTGCCGCGACGACGTGGGCGACGGCGGGTACGGGATCCCTTACAATGTGGAGAAGGAGAAGATCAGGTTCGTCGACTGGGACGCCAAGTTCGTCATCGCCATCGAATGCCTGGACGCCGATGAACCGTTGGTCGTTCGGAACGGCCATCACACGAAGACGCCGACGATCGGTTCGTTCGTGGACACGCATCTGGTGGGGCCCGGAACGCAAAAGCTGGGCGATGTCGAGTATTCGGAGCCCCGTTGGCCGGTCCAGGTGCTGGCGCTCTCGCCTGATGGGGCGCTGGGATGGAAGCGCGTGACGAGGGTGATGCGCCAGCCGCTGAAGGACCGGATGCTCCGCATACGGACGGCATACAACCTCGGGCTGAGGGCGACGGGAAGCCACAAGATGGTTGTCTATGACGACTTCGGGTTCGCCGTCAAGCGGGCCGACGAACTGAAACCGGGTGACCTCGTGCCCGTGGCGAACTGCGCCCCGGAGGGCGAGAGACCGGATGGCATCGATGTCGCGGGAACGGTCAAAAAAGCCAGACCGGAGGCAACGCTCAGATCGCACGGCGACGGTACGGTCTCGCTCAAAGACAGCCCCGTTCGCGTCCCCGCCCGGCTCGACCTGACTCCGGAGCTCTTCCGCTTACTCGGATATTTCGCATCGGAAGGGTCGAACGGCGGCAACAGCATCACGCTTTCTTTCGGACGGAAGGAACAGGGCGTCATTGATGATGCGAAACACTGCATCCAGACCGTCTTCGGGCCCATCAATATCTGGGAGGAGAAGGCCGGAAGGCCGTGGCACAGGCTTGTCTTCGGAGGCATACTGGCGGCGCTGCTTTTCAAAGGGCTGGGTTGCGGCGCAAAAGCCGGTACCAAGCGGGTCCCCTGGCCGGTGCTCAACGCTCCGGTCGGGCTCAAGCGGGAGTTCCTGCTCGGGTGCCTGAGGGGAGACGGAGCCGCCGACATCCATGGAGGAAAGCGGGTGAAGGCGGCCCCGAGGGTGCGATATGGCACCTGCAGCCGGCTCCTGGCCGCCGACCTGGCCACGGTTCTTGGTCAGCTGGGCATCGGAGTCTCCGTGCTGGAGACAGCCATCGGCGACGGCGGGCAAATTGACGGCCGGAAGGTGGTCCGCAAGAATGTCCGGTACACCCTTAATCTCCGCGGGGAGAAAAAACTGCTTGCCCTGTTTGGGGATTTCATACGGGAGAAGACCGATGCCCGCCTGCCGGAGCCAAGCCGGGATTTCTCAGTGTGGGGCTTCCCATGCAGGGCGCTGGATTGCGAGGAGGTCCGGGCTGCCGCGAGAAAATATATCCCATCCAAGGAAAGGTGGGCTTTCTTCCATAAGCTCGGCTATTCGAAGGGCCTGCCGCCGGACCAGCTTCGGAAGTTCCTTGCATACATCCCGGCCGGAGCAAGCAGGAAAGTGGATTTCGCCCGGGCGCTCCTTGAAAGCAATGTAGCCTTGGTTCCAGTCAAGGAGGTTTCCGAGGCGCCGACATCCAGCGACTTCGTCTATGACCTCACGGTCGAGGACGCCCACACCTTCGCCGCCGGGCTGGGAAACATCGTCACCCACAACTGCGGCGGCATGTTCGACCGCCTGGCCGAGAACGGCTTCGACGAGAAAGAGGGCGCCGTACTCGTCCACCTCAAGGGCCAGCCCGCCCGGTGCACCCGCCGGCTCGTGAAGCGCCTCAACGACGAGTGCAAGCTGCCGGTGGTGGTGTTCACCGACGGCGACCCGTGGTCCTTCCGCATATTCGCCTCCGTCGCCTACGGCGCCATCAAGACCGCCCACATCTCCGAGTACCTGGCGACGCCCGAGGCCCAGTTCGTGGGCGTCACCCCCTCGGACATAGAGAACTACAAGCTGCCCTCGGACAAGCTCAACGACCAGGACATCCGGGCGCTCAAGGCCGAGCTTTCGGACCCGCGCTTTCGGGGCCAGGTGCTGGCGCGCAGGGCCGACGGCAACGAGATAATGTGGGAGGACGAGATAAAGCTCCAGCTCGAGCTCAACAAGAAGTCGGAGCAGCAGGCCCTCGCCAAGTACGGCCTGAACTTCGTCACGGACAACTACCTGCCCGAGAAGCTCAGCGAGATAGGGGTGCTGTAGGCCAGGGGAAGGTTTTTACCCCCCTAATTGGATTTCCGGGGGCCGCCGGCCGGCGCCATGCCGCACAGGAAGGCCCCACCGACCTTTTCAGAAAGAAGCCGACGCCCGAGGAGATGACGACCAAGATCGCAATAGCCGAGGCCAAGCTGGGCAAGCGCGAATCCCAGATGAAGGACAAGCGCGACAAGGCCCGCGCCGAGGCCAAGGGGGCCCTGTCCAGGGGCGACGAGCGCGGCTTCCGCGTGGCCTCCAAGGAGTACGGCAGCGCCCAGGGCCAGCTCAACACGGTGGGGACCATGGTCGAGATGTCCCAGACCATGAAGAACGCCCTGGCCGACCAGCAGGACATCGCCGAGATAGTGGCGATAGGCCAGGAGCTGGCCTACGCCCAGAAGCTCATGGGCTTCGATACCGAGAAGATGGAGCAGGCCATCACCAACATCAAGACCGCAGTCGACAAGGTCAACACCACCTCCGAGATCCTGGGCATCCAGATGGAGGCCCTGACCAACACCCCGGAGTCATCCAAGGAGCAGGAGACCCTCAAGGCCGAGCTCCTGGCCGAGATGAAGGCCGAGACGGGCAAGGAGGAGGAGCTGAAGGAGAAGATAAAGAAGCAAAGAGAGCTCGCGTAGGGGAAAGGCAGCAAGGGAGCAAGGCAGCAAGGGAGCAAGGGAAGGCAGCAAGGCAGCAAGGCAGCAAGGCAGCAAGGGACGGAAGAACACGGGGCAAGGGGCAAGGGGACGGACGGACCGTCGTCGTCCCTTGCTCCCTTGCTGCCTTGCTGCCTTGCTCCCTTGCTGCCTTGCTCCCTTGATGGCATGCTGAAAGCCGGCCGCCTCCATAAGGGGTATGGAGGCACATGCCATGGAAATGATAGGGTTGGACATACACAAGAAGAATTGTTGGGCAACGGTTTTGGATGAAAGCGGGAAT
>VGTL01000026.1 GCA_016874675.1 Methanobacteriota archaeon
GGGCAGCAGGGGGGCAGCGGGCATCAGTGATCGTTCACTGCTGCCTGCTGCCCGCTGCCCCCCTGCTGCCCGCCGCCCCCTCAATAATGGAATAGGTCATTTCCCCAGGTTCCTCGCGCGGGTCTCGAGCACCTCGGCCTCGTAGACCTCCTCGACCTCGACGATGTCGTGGCCGTAGAGCTCCTCGTGCTTGCGGATGAGCCAGTCCCGGAACCGCTCGATGCGGTGGGCGTTCCGCCGCCACTCGTCGTCGAGGCTCTTGAACATGCCCATCGCGGTGTGCCGGTAGGTCATCTGGAGCATGTTTTGGAAGAAGATCTCCTTCACCAGCCGGCGGCTCACGGGGGTGAACTTGCCGCCCATGTCGATGTACGTCCTGCCCACCGACATATGGACCTCCCGCATGTCCATCTCGTACTGGAGCCACTCCTTCTCCACGAACTGGACGCCGGTGAAGAGGCGCCGGAACTCCTCCTTGACCTCCTTCCTCTCCACGAGCTGGAAGAACTCCTCCACGAGCAGCGGGAACTGGCGCTCGGTCAGCTCGACGCCCGCAAGCTTCCGCAGAAGGATCTTGCCCAGCGTCTCGAAAGTCGTTTCCTGGATAGGTCTGTAATAGAGGCGGGTGAGGGTGTCGCCCGTCTCCCTGGAGATGTAGTCCATCGCCTCCTTGATGCGGCGCTCCAGCTTGATGGCGAACAGCTTCGCTTCCATCGTATATTATATAATTTGATTAATATATATAAAACTTGCCGGGCCGTTTTACAATCGTTAAATGAATGGGGCACTTTTTCCTGCGGCGGTAAAATGCCATTTCCACAACCTTTAAAAACCGGTATCCGGCTTGTCGTCGCAGAGGGTTCGGAATGAAGCCGAGGATTTCGAAGAGGAGCGCGGCCCTGGCGGCCTTCCTGATGATCGCAAGCGTTCTCGTGATACCGATGACCGTGTCGGCCGGGCCGGTGATGGCCCTGGCCGTCACCAACGAGAACCCCCAGACCGTTTCCCCCGGAAAGTCGGTGACCTACAACATCAGCATCTCCAACACGGGCGACGCCAGCGCGATAGTGAACCTGAGCACCTCGGGCACGCCCTCCACCTGGACCGCCCAGCTCTCCACGACCCAGGTGTCCGTGAGCGTCGGGAACACGGTCACGGTCTACCTGACCGTGGGCGCCCCCAACTCCGCCGAGGCCGACAGCGTCGGCAAGGCGATAGTGGTCATCGCCACCTACGACCCCGGCGGGGGCAACGTCACCAAGCAGGCGACCACCACCACCAAGGTCTCGCAGGTCTACAACTTCGGCATCTCGGTCGAGGGCGCCTTCAACAAGGACATCGCCCCGGGCACCTCCGGCACCTTCACGCTCAACGTGAGCCAGGTCGCGCAGGGCAACGGCCTGAACTACATCAACCTGACCCCCACCGGCCAGCAGCCGGATGGCCTCACGCTCTCGTACAGCGCCAACCCGGCCACGCTGCAGCCCTTCTCCTACAGCACCGTGGTGGTCACGGCCTACGTCCCGCTCAACACCGTGGCCAAGCAGTACCCCTACACCATAAGCGCTAGCTCCCAGGGCGGGGGGCCGGCCCAGACCGCCTCGATAATAGTCAACGTCACCCAGGTGTGGGGCATATCGCTGAGCACCACGGACGCGGTCAAGTACATCAACCCCGACTCCACGACCACGTTCACGGCCAGCATAAACAACACCGGCAACAAGGCCGACACCTTCGACATCACCTCGGTGGACTTCCTGTCGGCCGCGGGCGGCTGGACCGAGACCCACACGAGCTCCGTGGGGCCCCTCAACCCCCAGGCCGTCGGCCAGGCGACCGTGCAGGTGTACGCCCCCGGCAACGCCACCTACCCCACCAGCATGCAGCTCCGGATCAATGTCCAGTCCCAAAGCAACATCAGCGTCAAACGCAACACGACCGTCACCGCGGTCATCAACAAGATCAACAGCACCTACGTCTCGGCCGACCCGTTCATCAACACCTCCGACCCGGGCGGCACCACCAAGTTCGTGCTCCAGGTCAAAAACACCGGCAACGGGCAGTCCACCATCGACCTCACGCTGCCCCAGTTCCCCTCCGACATGACGCCCTCCCTGGACCGCTCGGCGGTGGACCTGGGCGCCGGCCAGACCACCACCATCAACCTGACGGTGCTCGTGGGCCAGAACGCCCCCAAGGGCGACTCCAACATCGTGGTGAAGGCCACGGTCCACGACACCCCGGCCAGCTCCAACTACACCATCATCGTGCGCGTCAACCAGATCCACAACCTCACCGTGTTCCCGGCCGGGACCTACTCCCAGCACCTGTCCCCCGGCGCCAAGGTGTCCTACGCCCTCACGGTCAAGAACACCGGCAACGGCAACGACACCATCACGCTGTCCAACGGCACCGCCCCCCAGGGGATGACCGTCTACTTCGACGCCTACAGCATCGACCTTGCCCCCGGCGCCTCCCGCACCCTCAACGCCACGGTCGAGGTCGCCCGAAACACCGCCGACGGCACCTACCAGGTCGACCTCAAGGGCACCTCCACTGGCGGCAAGACCTCCAGCACCACGATAATCGTCATCGTCGACCCGTTCGGCGTCCAGCTCGTGGCCTCCCCCTCCTCGGGCAAGATCAAGCCCGGCGAGAGCGGCCGCTACACCATGATAATCAAGAACACCGGCGCCTCCCGGGACAGCTTCTTCGTCAACATATCCTCGAACCCCCAGAACTGGGCCTCGCTGGACCTCGGCTCCCCGTTCGTCGCGATAGACGGCGACTCGTTTTCGAGCTTCAACCTCACCGTGACCGTGCCCATCGACGCCGCGGTCCAAGACGTCACCACGGTGGTCATGGCCACCTCGCAGGGCAACACCTCCGTGTACCAGAGCGTCAATGTCGTCTCCTCGGTCACGGCCATCTACAATCTGGAGCTCATAGCGAACAACATCAACTCGAGCGTGGAGCCCTCCGACACCACCACCTACGAGATCCGGGTGAAGAACACCGGCAACACCCCCGACACCTTCAACTTCGACGTCACCGGTGAAAAGCGCGCCTGGGCGGCGCTCAACGCGAGCTCGGCCCAGATCGCCTCGGGCGCCTCCACCGCCGTGACGGTGAGCGTCACGGTGCCCAACAACGAGAACCCCGCCAACTGGTCCATTGCGTTCAAGGCGACCTCGCTGGGCAACACCTCGCGCTTCGAGCAGGTGACGCTCAACATCCGGGTGACGCCCAAGCACGACCTGGACCTCTCCGCCGGCGACTTCGTTTCCAAAAAGAAGGGCGACCCGGGTGCCAGGGTCGTCTTCAAGGTCAACGTGACCAACCTCGGCCCCGACACGGACACCATCAACCTGGCCCTCGGCGGCCCGCGGGTTTCCTGGGCCAGCCTCTCGCAGGATTCGGTGATGCTCGCCGGCGGGGCCTCGCAGGTCATCGACCTCACGCTGACAATACCCAGCAACGCCGTGCCCGAGGGCTTCGACATCAAGGTCACGGGGACTCTCAAGTCCAACTCCAACCGGACCAGGTCGATGAACTTCACCCTCACGGTCGGACAGATATACAAGATGGAGATATCGAGCCTTGCGGCCGAGAACTCCACCTCGCCCGGCGGCGTCGTCGGCTACATCGTGAAGATAAAGAACATCGGCACGGGCAACGACACCATCCAGGTGGCGGCCCTAAACTACAGCACCTGGATAACATTCAGCAAGTCCTCCACCACGCTGGCGCCCGACCAGTCCGACAACATTACCGTGACGGTCACGGTGCCCTCCAAGCCCCTCCCGAGCAAGGGCGACTACCAGATAGGAATACTGGCCAAGTCCGTCGGCAACGAGTCCGTGACCGCCAACCTGACGCTCGTGATGACCGTCAAGCAGGTCCACGGCGTGGAGGTGAGCTCCAACGTGTCGGTGAGCTACGTCGACCCGGGCAAGAGCGTGAGCTACAACATAACAGTGAAGAACACCGGCAACGGGCAGGACAGCTTCTCGCTGACCAAGTCGGGCGACCACACCGACTGGGTGACCTTCTCCTCGTCCTCGATAACCGTCGACGGCGGGCAGTCGGCGTCGGTCTCGATGCTGGTCCAGGTGCCCTCCAACGCCTTCAGCAAGACTTTCGTGGTGAGGGTCAACACGAGGTCCCAGGGCGACGCCACGGTGGAGCAGAACCTCACCCTGACCACCACCATCAACCTCCTGTACGGGCTGGAGCTCACCCCCTCCGAGACCTCGAAGGAGCTGACCACCCCGGTGAGCGCGTTCTTCAACATGACCATCCGCAACACCGGCAACAGCAACGACACCATGGAGTTCGAGGCCGTGGGGGCGCGCATGGACTGGGTGTCGTTCAACCGGTCCTCGGTGCTCTTGGGCCCGGGCAACTCCACCACCGTCAAGGTGACCATCAGCCCGCCCTGGGCCGTCCCGTACGACAAGCTGACCGGGACCTACGTCCACGGCGTCAAGGTCACCTCCCGCGGCTACAGCTTCGCCACCTCGACCGTGAACCTCACGACCAAGATAAATATAATCTACGACTTCGAGGTCATCCCCGACACCACCTCCAAGACGGTGGGCCCCGGCGGCAGGGCCACCTTCAACTTCACGGTGAACAACAAGGGCAACATCGACGACACCTACGTGCTGAACTCGCAGACGTTCACCACCTGGGTGGAGTGGAACAAGAACAACGTCAGCATACTGTCCGCCAGCCTGGACACCATAATGATGACAGTCAACGTGCCCTCCGGGCAGGCCAACGGCGATTACACCCTGACGGTCGAGATAAAGCCCCTGGGCAACGACACCAGGAAGCAGACCAAGAACCTCGTGGTCAAGGTCTCCGAGATATTCGGCGTCTCGCTGACCTCGGAGGACCGGGACAAGGAGGCCGGCCAGGGCTCCTCGGTGGTCTACACCGTCAAGGTGAAGAACACCGGCAACGTGGACGAGGACATCGACCTCAAGATAACCGAGGGCAACTACAAGGGCTGGGCGACCCTCGGCACGACCACGACGAAGCTGGGCGAGAAGGGCGAGCTCGAGATAACCGTCACGGTCCGCGTCCCCGACGAGCAGCCGGCCGGCACCTACGACGTCATCATCAAGGC
This sequence comes from Methanobacteriota archaeon, assembly GCA_016874675.1. Taxonomy (GTDB): domain Archaea; phylum Thermoplasmatota; class DTKX01; order VGTL01; family VGTL01; genus VGTL01. The sequence continues at coordinate 5,135 of VGTL01000026.1, forward strand.
CGAGGTCCGGGGCCACACCGAGGTCAACGCCCAAATCATCCTTTCGACCTCGGTGCAGTACGGCGTGGAGCTCACCACCCGGGAGGCCAAGAAGAGGGGCAAGGCCGACGAGCTCGTCACCTTCAACGTGACTGTGAAGAACAGGGGCACCGGGAACGACACCTTCGATCTCTCGCTCGTCGACCCCAACGCCGACTGGCTGGTCAGCTTCGACTACGACAACTTCGAGCTGGACAAGGACAAGTCCCGGCTGGTGATGGTCACGTTGCGTATCAACAAGAACGCCAACCAGCAGGTCTACCCGATAACCCTCCGGGCGCAGTCCTACGGCGACTCCACCAGGACCGCCACATTGCCGCTCAGCGTGGACGTCGAGCGCACCTCGGCCCTCAGGATGGAGTCGCCCGACCTGGACCAGAAGGCCCGCCCCGGGCAGACCGTGGTGTACACCTTCAGGCTCACCAACGAGGGCAACGGCCTGGACTCCTACAAGCTCAAGATAGAGGAGGGGACCAACTCCAACTGGGCCTCGGTGAGCCGGGAGACCACGCAGCTTGCGAGCAAGCAGCTGGAGGAGCTCACGGTCATGGTGGCGCTGCCCAACGACGCCCCGGCCGGCCTCTACAACCACTCCGTGCGGGTCTGGGTGACCGACTCGGAGACCGTCTACCAGACGCTCAACTTCCGCACCCAGGTGGAGGCCGCCTACAGCTTCCAGCTCAGCGCCGAGGAGCAGTCCCTCGAGGGCGAGCCGGGCGACAACGTGACCTATTTCATAAAGATAGAGAACACCGGCAACGCCCAGGACACCTACGACCTCCAGGTGAAGGACCTGCCCTCCATGTGGGGCTACGACCTGGGCATCGGCACGCTGAGCGTGGGCCCGAAGAGCAAGATGACCTTCGGCCTCACGGTGTCCATCTCCGGCGACTACGCCAAGGCCAAGGCCGACTCCTACCTGTTCAACCTGCGATTGATATCGGTCGGCAACGACACCATCGAGAAGACCCTGTCGCTGACCGCCGTGGTGACGCAGGTCTACGGCCTCGAGCTGAGCGCCGAGCAGGGCATAACCCGCGACACGATAGACCCATACGGCGACGACCAGGACTTCACCCTCAACGTCAAAAACACAGGCAACGGGGAGGACACCGTGACCTTCAGGATAAAGCAGTACCCGACCGGCTGGAGCACGAGCTACTTCTCGTTCAGCCCCACCGCCGTCACGGCCACGCCCGGCACCACCACCACGAAGCAGGTGCAGGTCCGGGTGGCCGCAAGCTCCATCGACGCCAATGTCGGCACCTACGACTTCACTGTGGTGGCGATGTCGCGGGACGGCAATGAATACTCCCCCATCAAGCTGACGCTGGAGGTCATCAAGGGCAACGTCGCCTCGCTCAACCAGGCCGACATCACCTTCTCCAAGACCAAGGTGAACAAGGGCGACACCGTGAGCGTCACGGTGACCATCCGGAACGACGGCAACTCGGACATGCGCAACGTGATCGTCCAGCTCTACGCCAACGGCAACTCGGTGGCGTCCAAGACCATATCGACCACCATCCAGAAGAACAAGGAGGCCCAGACCACCCTGGAGTGGACCACGGACACCTCCGGCACCTACACGATGAAGGTTTCGGCCAAGTACGGCACCGAGACCGCCTCCGAGCTCACCCTCACCCAGAAGGTGACCGTGGGCGAGCAGGGATTGGCGCTCGACCTGGGCTCCTACCTGCCCTGGATAATACTGATAATAGTCGTGGTGGTGCTCCTCGGGGCGATGGCGGCGATGGGCCGGCGGGGCAGGCCGGCCCCCGCGCCGGCGGCCCGTCCCCCGGCGCCCAGGCCCCCGGCCCCGCCGGCGGCGGCGAAGAAGCCCCAAGACGAGGAAGAGGAGGAGGAGGAGGACCTCATCGACCGGGGCGGCCCGCCCAAGCCCCCGGCCCCGCCGGCCGGCCCGGTGACCACCGAGGGCAAGCCGCGCATCGCCCGCATAAAGTGCCCGAAGTGCCAGACCATAAAGGACGTGACCTCCCCGGTCCGGCCCATCGAGGTCAAGTGCGACAGCTGCGGGGCGAGGTTGCGGTTGGTGAAGTAGCGGAACGCAGGGGCAGGAAGGCAGCAAGGCAGCAAGGCAGCAAGGCAGCAAGGGAAGGCAGCAGGGCAGCAAGGCAGCAAGGCAGCAAGGGAAGGCAGCAGGGCAGCAGGGCAGCAAGGCAGCAAGGGAAGGCAGCAGGGCAGCAAGGCAGCAAGGCAGGAAGGGACGGACCGTCCCCCTCCTGCCCTTCCATATCCCCTTGCTCCCTTGCTGCCTTGCTGCCTTGCTGCCTTGCTGCCTTCCTGCCTTTTGATTTTCCCCCTTTTCCCAAACCTTATCTGATACGAGATGGATTAGGCGGCGCTCCCGGGAGGGCGCCGATTGGACTACTCCGTGCTGGCCGAGACATACCGAAGGATCGAGGAGACCACGAAGCGCCTCGAGATGACGGCCCTCCTGGTCGGGCTATTCTCCGGGACGCCCCCGGGAATCATCCGCAAGCTGGTCTACCTCACCCAGGGCCGGCTCTACCCGGACTTCATGAGCATCGAGCTCGGCGTGGCCGACAGGCTCGCCATCCGGGCGATAGCCTTCGTCACCGGCTACCCGGAGGAGGAGGTGACGCGCCGCTGGATGAAGGAGGGCGACCTGGGCCTCGTCGCCGAGGGTCTCGTGGCGGTCAAGAAGCAGCGGACGCTCTTCTCCGAGCCGCTGACGGTGGAGCGCGTCTACGCGAGCCTCCAAGGCATCGCCGGGGCCTCGGGGGCCGGCGCCCAGGAGCTCAAGATGAAGCTCATCGCCGAGATACTGCACGACGCCCGGCCCCTGGAGGCGAGGTTCCTCGTGCGGACCATGCTGGGCAGGCTCCGGCTGGGCGTGGCGGACATGACCATCCTGGACGCCCTGGCGATCACCTTCGCCCCGAGGGAGGGCACCGGGGACGCCCGGGCGGCCGAGGAGGCGGCCACCGCCGACGAGCTTGCGGCCCGCCGGCGCAACCGGGCCGCGGTGGAGCACGCCTACAACCTGTGCTCCGACCTGGGCGAGGTGGCCGAGCGGCTGGCCACCGGAGGCATGGAGGGCGTCCGCGGCATACGGCTCGAGGCCGGACGGCCCGTCCGGCCGATGCTCGCCGAGAGGCTGGGGTCCATGGAGGAGATCCTCGGGAAGCTCGGGGGCAAGGCCAGCCTCGAGTACAAGTACGACGGCATGAGGATCCAATCCCACATCCGCATCGGCAAGGAGGTGCGGCTCTTCTCGCGCCAGCTCGAGAACGTCACCGGGCAGTTCCCCGACGTCACCGCCGCCATACTGCAGGCCTTCAACAGCCGGGACCACGAGGAGGCGATTGTCGACTGCGAGGCCGTGCCCTTCAACACCGAGACGGGCGAGTTCCTGCCCTTCCAGGAGGTCTCCCACCGCCGGGGCCGCAAGTACGGCGTGGAGGAGGCGGCCGAGGACTACCCGGTGATCCTGATGGCGTTCGACTGCCTCCTGCTCGACGGCCGCGAGCTCGCTGGAGCGCCCTATCCCGAGAGGCGAAAGGCCCTGGCGCGGATGTTCCGGCCCACCGACCGCGTCCAGATGTCCGAGTCGCTTCTCACCTCCGACCTCTCCGCCGCCGAGCAATTCTTCCAGAAGGCGCTGGACAGCGGCTGCGAGGGGATAGTCGCCAAATCCGTTTCCGAGGATTCGGCCTACCGGGCCGGGGCGCGCGGCTGGCAGTGGATAAAGTTCAAGCGCGACTACAAGTCCGAGATGGAGGACACGGCCGACCTCGTGCCCGTCGGCGCCTTCGCCGGCCACGGCAAGCGCAAGGGGAAGTATGGCGCCCTGCTCATGGCCGCCTACAACAAGGACCTGGACCGCTTCGAGACCGTCTGCAAGCTCGGGACGGGCTTCTCCGACGAGATGCTGGAAAGCATGACCGCCGAGCTGGGGGCGCAGAGGGTCCCCCAGAGGCACGCCCGGGTGGAATCGACCATGAAGGCGGACTACTGGCTCGTGCCCTCCGCCGTCTACGAGGTGCTGGGCGCGGAGATAACCCTGAGCCCGGTCCACACGGCCGGTTTCGGCAAGCTCCGCTCGGGGTCGGGCCTCGCCATCCGCTTCCCGAGGCTCAAGCAGGTCCGCGCGGACAAGAGGCCCGAGGACGCCACCTCGGTCCAGGAGCTACTCGACATGTACGAGAGGCAGCTAAAGAAGGTGGAGTGACTCACTCCGAGTAGTAGTACTCTCCCCTCTCCTTCTGCTCCCGGTCGAGCCGCGAGTCGAGCTTGTTTATGCGCGGCCGCTTGGTGTCCGCGTCCCGCCGGAAGGTTATCCCCACGCTCTTCAGGAAACGGTTCATGCCCGTCCTCATGTCGAACGGCCCCTCGCCCCTGCCCTCCACGGACGGCGTCCCCTGAAACACCATTATCGAGTCGCTCACGAGGTCCAAAAAGTAGATGTCGTGGTCGACGATGAACGCGGCCTTCCCGGACTTCTCCATCACCCTCCGGATGGCGTTGGCCGCCTCCATCCTCTGGTTGGAGTCGAGGTAGGCCGAGGGCTCGTCCACCAGGTAGAGGTCGACGTCCTTCCTGCCGAGGGCCAGGGCTATCGCCACTCGCTGGAGCTCGCCCCCGGAGAGCTCCTGCACCTGCTTCTCCCAAAGGTTTTTCAGGGTGAGGGGCCGCTCCACCTCCGCCTTGAAGAAGAGGTCCTCCACCATCCCCCCGAGCTCCGAGAGCAGAAGATCGCCCACGGTCCCGGTGAAGTCCATCTTGATGTACTGGGGCTTGTAGCTCACCTTCGCCTTGATAGAGACCTTGCCGCGTGTCGGGGGAAGCTCCCCGGCGAGCATCTTGACGAAGGTGGTCTTGCCGGTGGCGTTCGGGCCCACGACGCCCACGACCTCGCCCTGGCGGACGCGCCCGGGCTCCGTGTGCAGGTTGAAATGGGCGAACCGCTTGTAGAGCGCCGGGAACTCCAGCGCCACCGCGCCCTTCCAGTCGTCGCGGGGGGCCTTGGTCTCGAAGCGGATGGGCCTGTCCCGGAACCTGATGTTCTCCTCCCGCATGTAGCCGTCCAGGTAGGTGTTGATGCCGTTGCGGACGGAGCGGGGCTGGCCGACCACGCCGTAGGCGCCCTCCGAGCCGTACATGAGGTAGACCGTGTCGGCCAGAAAGTCCAGCGCGGCAAGGTCGTGCTCGACCACCACGACGCGCTTTTCGGCCGAAAGCGACCGGATTATGCGGGCCACCTTGAGCCTCTGGTGGATGTCCAGGTACGACGACGGCTCGTCGAAGAAGTAGACGTCGGCCGGCTTGAGCATGGTGGCCGCCACGGCCACCCGCTGGAGCTCCCCCCCGGAGAGGTCGGACAGGCTCTGGCCCAGCACCGGCTCAAGCTCCAGCCGAGCGGCCGCCTCGTCCATCCGGCCCCCGGGATCGACCTTCTTCAAAAGCTCCCGGACGCGGCCCTTGTGCACCGCCGGCAGCTTGTCGACGTACTGGGGCTTCAGGGAGCAGACCAGCTTGCCGTCGCGGATCCTCCTCAGGTAGTCCTGCAGCTCCGTCCCGGCGAACCGCTCGATGGAGGCGTCCCAGGAGGGCTTCGAAAGGAAATCGCCCAGGTTGGGCACTAGCTGGCCGCTGAGGATGCCCAGCACCGTCGTCTTGCCGATCCCGTTGGGGCCCAAAAGCCCCACGGTCTCGCCCGGCTTGGGCGTGGGCAGGCGGAAGAGGCGGAAGGCGTTCTCGCCGTACTGGTGGGCCAGGTCCTCCTTGAGCTCCGAGGGCAGCCCGATTATCTTGACGGCCGAAAACGGGCACTTGTGGACGCAGATGCCGCAGCCGACGCAAAGCTCCTCGGAAATGGTCGGCTTGCCCCTCTCCCCGACCACCACCGTCTTCTCGCCGCCGCGCACGCGCGGGCAGAACTTGACGCACTCCACCTGGCACTTCTTCGGCTGGCAGCGGTCCTTGAGGACGACGGCTATGCGCAACGGCATTCAGGGCAAGATGATGGAACGGATAGAAAAAACTATGCTATCGGGAAAAGGCAGGAAGGGAGGAAGGCAGAAAGGCAGGAAGGGAAGGCAGGAAGGCAGGACGGCAGAAAGGCAGGAAGGGAAGGCAGGAAGGCAGGACGGCAGAAAGGCAGGAAGGGAAGAGGGAGGAATGGCGGAAAGGGGTCGTCACCTTCCCGCAATGCTGCCTTCCTGCCTTCCTGCCTTCCCTGCTGCCTGGCTGCCTTTCTGCCTTCCTGCCTTCCCTGCTGCCTGGCTGCCTTTCTGCCTTGCTGCCTTCCCTGCTGCCTGGCTGCCTTTCTGCCTTCCGGCCCTTGAACACTCTCACTGCCCGATGACCGGCGTCACCTTCTTGACGCCCGGGACCTCTTCCTTGATTATCCGCTCCACGACCATGGTGAGCGTCATCTGGGACATCGGGCAGCCGGCGCAATGGCCCTGCAGCCGGACCTTGACCTCGCCCGCCTTCTCGTCGACGCTCACGAGCTCTATGTCCCCGCCGTCCCCCTGGAGCCCGGGGCGGACGCGCTTGGCTATCACGCTTTCGACCTTGGATTTCATCGTCGCTTCGGCCATTGTCTCCACATCCCTGGGCGAGGGGATGGGCCGGGCGGATAAATAGGTTGCCCAAGATTGCGCAACACTGGCGCGGGGGCGATAATATAAGGAAGGCAGCAAGGGAGCAAGGCAGCAAGGCAGCAAGGGAGCAGGGGGTCGCAAGGCAGGAAGGGGGGCAGCAAGGCAGGAAGGCAGCAAGGCAGGAAGGGGGGCAGCAAGGCAGGAAGGCAGGAAGGGGGAACTGCACCATCCGTCCCTTGCTGCCTTTCTGCCTTGCTCCCTTGCTGCCATGCTGCCTTGCTCCCTTGCTGCCTTTCTGCCTTGCTCCCTTGCTGCCTTGTTGTCCGTTATTAATACATTATGATACGGTCGTTTTGTACAAATGCCTAGTTATTTAACCAACGACCACTATTTTGTTATCGGTGCGAACGATGCCGGGTCTCCGAACTGGCCTCCGGGGCTGGATTTGCGTTCTGGTCACGTCCTTCATGTTGGTGCAGGCGGCCCCGCCGATCCTCTCCACGCCGGCGCAGGACGGGGGAGCGGCGCGCCCGCGCGCCGCCGACGACTGGCCCCAGTTCCACTACGACGCCGCCCGGACCGGCGCCACCTCGTTCCCCGCGCCCGGGGCCAACACCACCATCTGGTCGTTCAGGACCGGAGGGGCGGTGAACGCCTCGCCCGTGGTGGCGGATGGCGTGGTGTACGTCCCCTCCTCCGACGGCTACCTCTACGCCCTCAACTTCTCCACCGGCCACCTGATTTGGAAGGCAGGCACCGGGGGCCCGTTCTACACCCCGGCGGTCTCCACCGGCACGGTCTACGCAGGCGCGGAGGACGGGAGCCTCTGGGCGTTCTCCGCCGCCAACGGGACGGTCCGCTTCTCCCGGCCGTCCGGCGCAGCCGTCCGGTCCCCGGTCCTGGTCTACGGTACGGGCGTCTTCTTCGGCAACGAGGCGGGCAACCTGACCGCCATCGACCTCTCGGGTGGCCTGCTCTGGACCAACTCCACGGGCGGGCCCATCCGGATGGCCCCCGCCACGTCGGGGGTCTATGTCTACGCCTGCTCGGGCCCGAGGATCGCCGCCTTCTCCGTCGCCACGGGGGAGAGGGCCTGGAACGCCACGTTCTCCGGGAACCTCTCCCACCCCGTGTTCTTCCAAAACAAGGTCGTCTTCGGCTCCTCCGACGGCACCCTCCGGGCCTACCACCACACCACCGGCCTCCCCCTCTGGAGCGCCCCTCTCTCCGGGGCCATCACGGCCGCTCCCGCCTTCCACGGCGGCACCCTGTATGTCGGGACCGCGGGCGGGCGCCTGTACACGGTCGACGCCCTGACCGGCTCCGGGACCAATGTGTCCGTGGGCGCCGCCGTGTCCTCCTCGGCGGCCCTGGCGACAGACTCGATTCTTTTGGGCACCTCGGCGGGGGTGGTGGCGCTCGCGCTCAACGGAACCGAGCTCTGGAGGCTCGACCTTCCGGGAGGGACGGCCTCCTCCCCGGCGGTCACGACCGGCCGGGCGTTCATCGGCACGGCCGACGGCAGGGTGCTGGCGTTCGGCTTCCGGCACACCTCGCGGATAACCTCGTCCACCCCCGGCTCGGCCTCCCAGGGCACCCTCCTCTCCTTCAACGGGACCTCGCCCGACTGCCTGCCGGTGGGCTCCGAGTGGCGCTCGGACCTGGACGGCCTCCTCTCCACGGCAGCCTCGTTCAACATGTCCACTCTCACGCTGGGCCTGCACACGGTGTCCTTCCGGATACAGGATTCCAACTACACCTGGTCCGCCCCCGACACGGTGACCGTCGACATCTCACCGTCCACCGAGTGGCCGATGTTCGGAAAGGACACCAGCCACCGCGGGCTGGGGCAGGGCGAGGCGCCCCAGGCGGGCACCATCGTCTGGAGGACGGCCGTGGGGGGCAACATCCAGTCGTCGCCGGTCGTGTACGGCGGGATGGTGTACACCACGAGCCGCGGGAGCGACGCCCCCAACGTGCTGGGGGAGCTCAACGCCCTCGACGCCGAGACCGGGGCGGTGCGCTGGAGCTACCGGAACACCATCGCCTCCATGGATTCCACGCCGGTCTGCGCCGACGGCATGGTGTTCGTGGGGGACGACGGTGGCAACCTCATAGCCTTCGACGCCGACCCCAGCGACGGCATCGACGAGGGAATCCAGGACATGGGCGGCACCGAGCGGGACATAATCTGGTCGTACAAGAACAGCTCGGTGCAGGGCAGCCCTGTGGTCGCCGCCGGCAAGGTCATCGTGCCGTTCAAGGGCTCCTCATCGGTCCACGCGCTCGACGAGTTCACCGGCAAGCCCCTCTGGAAGTTCACGCTGCCCGGCGGCTTCTACTCCGAGATCTGGACCTCGCCGGCCGTCGACAGCGGCCTGGTGCTCTTCGGCTCCAAGGATAAGCGCTTCTACGCCCTGGACCTGGAGACGGGGCGGGAGGTGTGGAACTTCACGGCCGGGGGCGAGATCAGGGGCTCGCCCAGTGTCTGCGGCGGGACGGTCTTCTTCGGCTGCGACGACGACAGGCTCTATGCCCTAAACCTCGAAAACGGCACCAAGAAATGGGAGCGGCCCACCGGCGACGAGGTGGAATCGACACCGGCCTACGCCAACGGCAAGGTCTTCTTCGGGTCCCGGGACACGAAACTGTACGCCCTGGACGCCGAGACGGGCGAGATAATCTGGACGGTGAGCACCAAGGGCCCGATAACTTCCTCCCCGGCGGTCGGGGGCGGGCTCGTGATCTTCGGCTCTTTCGACGGGCTGATCTACGCCATCAACGTTTCCACCCAGAACGAGGTGTGGAGGGCCGAGCCCGACCCGGGGACCGTGCAGAACCTGCGCTCCTCGCCGGCGCTCGTCGATGGCCGGGTCTACATCGGGACGGCGACCGGGATGGTCGTCGCGTTCGGCAAGGCCCCCGACCTTGAGGTCCCAAGCTCCGAGATCAACTTCTCGGTCGCCAATCCGCCGGTCGGGCAGGTGGTCACCATAACCTCCCGCATCTACAACCGCGGCACGCTCAACGCCACCGCCGACGCCCGCATGTCCGACGGGCTCCCCGGCACCGAGATCGTCTCCAGCCGCATCACCGTGCCCGTCGGCGAGTTCTTCGAGCTCAAGGGCGACTGGACCGTCCAGCCCGGGGTGCACACCATCGTGGTCAACGTGACCAACACCACCCCCTACGAGGTCTCCACCCAGAACAACCTGGGCTCCCGGCAATACACCCCGCCGCCGCGGGCCGGCTGGACGATGTTCAAGGCGGACCTGCCCAGGACCTCGGGCACCGGCAACCTGACCGTGCCCAACACCGCCGTCCCGAACTGGAGCGCCCAGACCCAGGCGGGCGCTCTCGGCTCCCCCATCATCGCCGGCAACCGCCTGTACCAGCCGGCCGGGGAGGCGATATACGCCCTGGATGCCCGCGACGGCGCGCTGGTCTGGACCTTTCGCGCCGGCTCGGCAATATCCACCACCCCGGCCGTATCGAACATACTGGTCTTCGGCACGGCCGACGGCCGGATGATCGCGCTCAACGAGTGGGACGGCAGCCTGCTTTGGACACACCACACCGGCGGGGAGGTCCGCAGCTCCCCGCTCATCGTCAGCGACACCGTCCTGGTAGGCTCCTCGGACGGCTACCTCTACTGCCTCCGGCTCTCCTCCTTCCTCACCGGCTCGGTCATCTGGAGGACCTACCTGGGCGGCCCCGTTCTCTCCTCGCCGGCGTACAGCGAGGCCACCGACACCCTGCTGGTGGGGAGCCACTACGGGGCCGGCGGTGGCCGCCTCTACTGCCTGCGATTCTCCGACGGGGCCGAGGTCTGGAACCGGACGCTGCCCGCGCCGGTGGCCTCCACCCCCGCGATAACGGGGGGGATGGCCATCGTCGGCTGCGACGACGGTTTCCTGTACTCCCTGGAGGTCAAGCCCGACGGCATAGACGAGGGGGTACCGGACCCGGAGGACTCCACGACGGACCTGCTCTGGGGGGCCGACCTGACCTCCACGGTCACCGGGAGCGATGTCCGGATCCGTTCCTCGCCGGCCGTGGACGGCCAGCTGGCCTACGTCGGCGCCGGCGCCAACACGGTGGCGGCGGTGAACCTCACGAACGGCGCGCTCGCCTGGCACCGGGAGCTCGGGGAACCGGCCGCAACGAAGTTCATGACGTCGGCACCGGCCGTGGCCGAGGGCCGCCTCTTCGTCGGGGCCGGGGGGCTCTTCGCCCTCAATGCCCGCACGGGCGTGACCGTCTGGGAGCACCACTCCGGTGAGTGGTTCTGGTCCTCCCCGGCGATCTCGGCCGACACGCGCGCCCCCTTCCGGGGCGTGATGTACGCCACCAGCGAGGGCGGGCTGGTTTCGGCCTTCTCCTCGTCCGTGAAGATACCCCCGGTCGCGGTGATCGGCTCGCCGGCGCAGGGCCAGGCCTTCCGGGTGGGCGAGCCGGTCCTCTTCGACGGCCGGGGCTCCTACGACCCCGACGGCGACCTGACCAACCACACCTGGGACCTCGGGGAGGGGAACCAGAGCTTCGAGCCGGTGTTCAGCTTCTCCTACTCGACCGCCGGGGTCTACACGATCTCGCTATCGGTGCGCGACGACAAGGGGCTGGAGAACCGGTCCTCCGCCGACATCGCCGTGCGCAACAACTCCGCCCCCTGGCTGGTCCTTCCGAAGGTGGTGCCGGTCGACGGTGACGGCTCCAACCTCTTCCGCGACGTTTCCACCCTGTTCCGTCTGGCGGTCACCTACCACGACATGGACGGCGACCCGGCGCGCAACATCATAGCCCTGGCCCGCGGGAGCCCGATAGCCCTGGTGGAGGCCGACCCCGACGACACCAACACGGTCGACGGGAAGGACTTCTACTGCGAGACGGTCCTGCCGTCGGGGATCTACGCCATCCATTTCGAGGCCTCCGACGGGGTGCTCCAAAACGTCTCCGACAAGACCGAGGTCGTCACGGTCACCAACCGGGGCCTGTTCCGCTACCAGGGCATATGGGAGGTGGAGCTGTTCTACGCAGGGCAGGGCGACGTGACCTTCACCCCGGCCGATACACATCCGCCCTACCCGGGCATACCGGTCTCGAGCGAGATACTGATTGAGGAATCGAACCTCGACATGGTATGGTGGGCGAACATCTCCTACAACTTCTCGGGCAAGAAGCTCGAGGGGGTCAACGCCAGCACCCTGAGGATCTACTGGGTCAACCCGGACGGGAACTGGACGCTGGCCGAGAACGCCGGCATCGACCCGGCCCGGAACACGACATTTGCGAACGTGACCCGGCTGGGCAACTTCACCGTGGTGGGCCAGCCCCCGGTCAACCGCGCCCCGGTGGCGAGGCTGGGCAAGGACATAACGATCTGGGAGGGAGAGACCGTGAAGCTGAACGGCTCCGCCTCCTACGATTCCGACGGCGACGACCTCAAGTTCTTCTGGGACTTCGGGGACGGGACGCCGGTGGTCTCGGTTGGCCCGGGCAGCCCCCCGACCGTGGAGCACAGGTACACCAGGGCCGGCCGCTACTCGGTCACCCTGGTCGTCAACGACTCCAGGACCAACAGCACCCCCGCCACCATGGTCGTGACCGTCAAGCAGCGCGGCGGGGAGCAGTACGTCCTCATACTCGTGGTCATCGTGGTCCTGGTCGTGGGAATCCTCTTCTTCCTTCCGCGGGGCGACAAGAAGCCCGAGGACCGCTGGAAGGAGAGGGACGACCGCTTCCGGGAGGAGATGAAGTCCGGCCGCCGCCCGGAGAAGGCCAAGCGAAAGAAAGGGAAGGACGAGGAAGAATAGAAGAAGGCGCAAGGCGCAGGGCGCAAGGCGCAAGGCGCAAGGCCCAAGAGGGAAGGCTCAAGGCGCGAGGGACAGGGGGACGATGATCGGACATCGGACCTCTTCCCTGTCTCCACCACCCTGCGCCCTGCGCCCTGCGCCTTCGCCCCTTGCGCCCTGCGCCCTGCGCCTTCGCCCCTTGCGCCCTGCGCCCTGCGCCTTGCGCCTTCCGTCGCGCCCCCTTCCGCCCGTTCGAGGGTATAAGAACGAACCCAAAAGGCTTATTAATTTGAAGAGGGCTAATCCGTATTGTCATGAAGCTGTTCGGGAACGTGCTTCTGGACTACGACTCGTTCCGGGCGCTCGCCTCGCATGTCAGAATCGAGATTTTGAAGAAGCTGGACGAGAGCCGTTCCACGGTATCGGACCTTTCGCGCAAGCTCACCATGAGCAAGTCCACGGTGCACAAGCACCTGGAGAGGCTCGTCGAGGTCGGGCTGGTGAGCAAGCTGGACGAGGACCGCAAGTGGGTCTACTACGAGATAACGCCCAAGGGCGCCCGGATACTGCATCCGGAGAACGTCCAGGTCAGCGTGATACTGAGCACGTTCGTGCTGCTTTTGGGCATCGTGTTCATTGCGACGGCCGTTTACATGATCTGGTTCCCGGTGCCGGCGTTCTCCGGGGAGCAGCTCCAGCTGCAGGCACTGACCGTTCTCCTGGGCGCCTCGTGCCTGTTCTCCGGCTACTACATGCTCTCCCGGTACCCCTGGACGTGAGCCCCCGGCGCTCCCGGCCGGCCACCCCGTTCCCCCCTTTCCGGCCACCCCTTTTATCGAACAATACCCAAACGTTTTTATAAATATGTAATATAGACCCCTTTCGCAAGGAGCCCTGGAGCGGAAGGGGGAATGATTTCATGTCGCCGATGATGGGACGCCAGCGCCAGAAGATAAAGCAGATGGACCGCATCAACCTCATGGAATGGGCTATCATCCTCATGGTCGTGGTGCTGGCCCTGGCCGCCATCGTTGCCGCCGTGTCGCTCTCCTCGTGGGGGGGCGCCGAGGTCAAGGAGGCCAGCAACGTCAAGTTCAACCAGGATTTCATCCCGAAGTCGGTGCCCCTGAAGGACACCGATAGTGACGGTTTGGGCGACATCGAGGAGAACTACAAGTACGGCACCAACATCACCAACCCCGACACCGACGGCGACGGGATCGGCGACTGGTGGGAGGTCACGTTCGGCGTCCGGGACCCCAAGACCAACGAGTGGAACGTCGACCCCAACGACCCGACCGACGCCTACCAGGACCCCGACAACGACGGCTACGACTACAACCACAACGGCTACATCGACGGCTCCGACCAGGACAAGGGCTACTCGGGCTTCGACTGGGTCTACCTGTCGAGCCTCAAGGTGGCCGCCCACACCGAGTACACCACCTACAACCTCAACCAGCTCCTCTCCAACCAGTTGGAGCACCGGGGCGAGCTCGTCCGCATCTCCGGGGCCCGGGTGGTGGACAACGGCAGCTACGAGTATGGATTGGGCACGGAGGTGGACCGCGAGATCACGATCAACATAACCGACGGCTCGACCAACCAGCAGCTCGCCGTGCTTCTCCAGGCCCGGTGCAACCGGCCGGTGAACCTCCTGGACGACAGCTCCGGCATATTCATCCCCGCCGATGTGGTCGACGTCCAGGGCATCTTCGAGGGCTCCGGAATCGACTGGCGCATATCCATCCGGGGCACCGAGAAGTTCACCAACCTGATGGAGTACCTCTCCGCCCGCGACTACGACAACCTCGGCGGCGTGAACTGGACCAGCCCCAACGAGTGGGACTCCGACGGCGACGGCATGTCGGACGGCTGGGAGATCCACTACGGCCAGGGCCTGGTGAACACCTCAAAGCAGCCCGCGATGTGGGAATGGATAGTGCACCTGGACCCGACCTGGGGCGGCGACAGCGCCGGCGAGGGCAGCCCCGACACCGACATCGACCAGGACCGCATCCAGGTGCCCGACCCGCTATCGGGCGAGATGAAGTGGGTCGGCTACAACCGCGACGAGTACCTGACCGTGCTCGACAACGACCTCTACTCCATGATGCCGCGCAACCGGCTCAACCTCGCCGACCTCCTCAACCGGGAGGACATCCCCCGCTCGATGTACGCCTACGGCATGAACCCGGCGATGGCGGACACCGACATGGACTCCTTCGACATCGACAACGACGGCTACACCCCGGGCGTCGACACCAACACCAACGACTTCAACGAGATATTCTTCTCCCGCACCGACCCGACCAACCACGACACCGACTTCGACACGATGTGGGACGGCTGGGAGATCCAGTACGGCCTCAACGCCACGAACCCCAACGACCGGTTCGAGGACTCGGACGGGGACCTTTTGCAGAACTACCAGGAGTTCCACTCCCGCACCAACCCGCGCCGGTGGGACACCGACGACGAGGGGCTGCCCCGGAAGAACCCGGCGGCTCTCTTCGACGACAAGAACGACCCCAACTGCTTCGACGGGATGCCCGACGGCTGGGAGGTGTTCTACGGGCTCGACCCGCTGGACCGCGCCGACCAGTCGCTGGACAGCGACGTCATCGACATAGCCGGGGTGCCCGTGTCCCGTCCGGACGGGCTCATCAACCTCTTCGAGTACCGCAACAACACCGACCCCAAGCTCCCCGACACCGACGGCGACCACCTCTCGGACTACGAGGAGGTGGCATTGGGCTGGGACGTCCGGGTCAACAGCAAACTGGAGCACTACTTCACCTGCGCCTCGAAGAACCAGGGCATTGACACCGACAAGGACACCGCCCTGGGGCCGCCCCTCTGGGACGGCTCCCCGCCGGGTCCGGCCGGGACCGAGTTCCTCAACCCCGGGGACCCCGACACCCGCCACGACCTCAACGACTGGAACGAGGTCACCTATTACCGCACCAACGCCTCCAACCCGGACACCGACGGCGAGGGCCTCTCCGACGGCCTCGAGCTCTTCACGGACCGGGACCCGAACCTTCCGGGCCAGCAGGCCACCGACCCGACCCTGGCCGACACGGACGGCGACGGCCTCAACGACTACATCGAGGTCACCGGGCTCAAGCTCTGGCTCCCGGGAATCGCCATCCCCCAGATCATCGTCACCTCGCCGCTGCGGCTCGACACCGACAACGACGGCCTGAAGGACGGCGACGAGGTGCAGTACGACTTTTTGCCCCGCGACGTGTCGGGCAAGACCCAGACCTACATCGTCCTGCGCCAGGACACCGACGGCTACTTCATGCCAGTCTACGAGCCCGACATCGGAAAGCGCGTCGACACGGCCAACCCGAACGACCCGGACACCGACCACGACGGGATCCCCGACGGCTTCGAGTTCGACAACTCCGACCCGGACTGCGACGGCCTGCCGACCTGGTGGGAGGTGGAGTTCGGCTTCGGGCGGCTCAACCCGTTCAAGCAGGACACCGACGACAACGGCATCGAGGACATGATCGAGGACTTCGACATGGACGGCCTGAACAACCTGGAGGAGTTCCGCCACCGCACCGACCCGACCGACCAGGACTCCGCCTGCCCCGGGCTGGAGAGGCCCGTTGGAGTGCCCAACCCCAAAAGCCGCGCCCGCAACGGCATCAAGGACGGCGACGAGGGCGGCCTGCTCAAGGACAAGAGCCTGCCGTTCAAGGACGTCTGGGGCCACAACATCATGTGCCGCGAGCCCGTCTACAGCGACAGCGACGGCGACCTCATGCCCGACTGGTGGGAGATATTGCACAAGCTCAACCCCAGGGCCAACGACTCCTGGGACGACAAGGACTCCGACGGGTTCGCCAACCTCGACGAGTACATCTACGGGACGAACCCGGAGGTCGCGGACACAAACGGCAACGGCGTCGAGGACTGGAAGGACCACCCGATGACCTACAGCAGGTACGCGGTCGACCGCGACGGCAACGGCATCGGCGACTGGTGGGAGAAGTTCTGGTTCGGCGGCCCCTGCGACCCGAACGGGAACGCAGACGGCCCGTGGGACCCGGAGACCAACAACTACGGCGACAACTGGACCAACTTCCAGGAGTGGTACAACTCCCCCGAGGGCTGGGAGAACAACCTGTTCCGGACGAGCCCCGTCCTGAACGACACCGACGGCGACGGGATGAACGACGACTTCGACCCCTACCCGGCCCCCATCACCTACGTGGCAAAGCCGATGGGCAAGACCGACGCCGGGGCCTCCATGAACCCCGTCCGGCCCGACTCGGGCGAGGGCGACATGGACAACGACGGCCTCAGCAACATCGACGAGTACAAGTACCCCTTCGGGACACTGGACCCGACCGACCCCGACAGCGACCAAGACACCATGCCCGACGGCTACGAGGTCGCGATGGGCATCCCCGTGTACAACAACACGGAGAACGGCACCGGCAAGGTGAACGGCAGCATCCAGCGCATCATGGACCCGCTGGTCGGCCCCGACGACACCCTCGAGGACGGGGACATCGACGGCGTGAACTACTCGCTCAAGTGGATAGACAAAAACGAGAACAAGTGGCCCGACTCCGGGGAGTTCATCATAACCGAGTACGACGCCAACCAGGACGGCCGGATAGACCCGTTCTTCGAAAACGAGAGCTTCTCCAACGTCGAGGAGTACTGGTTCGGCCGCGACTGCGACGCCGACGGCATCAACGAGAACGTGACCTACCCGTTCAAGAACGACACCGACGAGGACGGCATGCTGGACGGCTACGAGGTCGGGTTCTCCGACAGCGACGGCGACACCATGCCCAACCTCTGGGAGCTGCGCTACGGCCTCAACCCGCTGGACCCCGACGGCGTGAACGGCACCCTGGGCGACCCCGACGACGACGGCTACAGCAACATCGAGGAGTACTACTGCCACACGAACCCCCGCGACCCGCTCTCCTATCCCGGCGGGCTGGGGCGCGGCACGCCCCGGAGGGCCGACCCGGCCGCGTTGCCCGATGACTACCACGTGGCCGTGATGGTCGAAAGCTGGCTCCTGGAGCACCCCCGCGTCTACGACCCGTCGTTCCTCCAGAGCGTGCAGCGGTACCTTTGGAACTACCGGAAGGACCTGTAGGTCCTTCCGCTTTTGGTTTTCGCGGTTTTAGTAGTTTCAACGCTGTCCAGTTGGTTCGGGGTACGTGTTGGTGCGATTGGGTAGGGGGATGTATTGGTGCGATTGGTTCGGGGTACGTGTTGGTGCGATTTGTTCGGGGGACGGATTGGAACGAGGGGGCGGGGGGAGATGTGGTTGGGATTGGTTTGGGGGAGGGGCGGGGGAGAATCCATTGGTGGGCGGGCGGGACGGAACCTGCTTGCCGCCGATCAAAGCCCCAGTCGCCCCCACCCCCAAATCGCCAAAAAGTCACCCTAACCGAAAGCATCAACACGTCCCCCTGACCAATTATCCAACCGTACAAACAATCCAAATAATGCTAGATTAATACCCAACCAACGGCAGGCAAAGGGGCGGATTTGGATGGACAAGGGATTGCTGTGCGCGTCCTTGACGGCCCTGCTGCTCCTGCTGGCGCTCATGCCGGGCGCCGGCCGGGCTGCGGAGGCCAATTCGGACGCCTTCTTCGTCTTGGATGAGTTCTCGGACCAGCCGGTCAAGCTCGAAGGGTCGGCGAGCTACGACTACCTGGAGGTGAAGGCCGTGCTCCACGTCAACGTGACCGGATTCTACAACCTCACCGCCCGCCTGGAGTACGCCCGCGCCGAGTTCGCCCGCCTGTCGAACACCTCCTATCTCAATCCCGGCACCCATGCCATCCTGCTCCGCTTCCGCAACGGGGACATCCATGCCGGGCAGGCGGCCGGCAACTACATCATGCGGTTGAGCCTGGTGACCCCCAACTTCCCCCTGGACCCCATCGAGGGCTCCTACGAGACCCGGTACTACCACTTCAGCGATTTCAACCCGTCGTACATCGCCCCCTACCCGCCCGGCTCCGTCATATCATTCACCGACGGCCCCGTGCTCCATGCCTGGAACTCGTTCATGAACCTCACGTTCGACAAGGACACCGCCTCGTTGTCCTACCACTACACCCAGAACCGGGACGGCCGCAACGGCCGCTTCACGGTGACCTTCCTGAGGGTCCTCGGCTACCTGGACAGCGGCGATTCGTTCTTCCAGCGCAGCGAGGTCACCCATGAGGCGGCCCTGGCCAACGGGACCTGGAGGCCCGAGCCGGTCGAGACCGGGATACATCCCGCCTACGGACCGTTCCTTCGCTTCAACATCACCTACTATCTCGACCTCGTGGACCTGCGGCTGGGCTCGACCGCCTCCGAGCTCGAGGTCACATTCTCGTTCCACATGACCGGCAACCCCCATACCTCCGCCGACCGGGCCCTGGTCGTGGCCGGCTCCAGCCAGGTGGAGCTCCAGCTCTCGATGCGGCTTTCGCACATAATAGGCGGCTCAGGGCTCGTGCTCGAGCAGCTCGTGGGGGACAGCGCCGGCAACCACGAGATACTGCTGCGGGACCAGATCAACGAGTTCCGGATCCGCCAAGACGACTTCCGGGACACCGAGCAGAGGCTCAACCCGCTCGACGACGAGTCGATCCCGAAGCTCGCCTTCATCAACCGGTGGGAGCCGGTGCTCTACGGCCGGTACACCTGGGTGACGGCGGCCAGGGCCATGTTCCAGAACGTGTCCGTCCCGGCGACCACGGACGTGTCGTACATCCCCGAAGGGGCGGCCCTCCGCCTGTTCCTCGCATACCATATCAGGGACCCGAAGGCCTCATTCCTCACGATCAACGACACGTTCGTGTTCGGGCTGGAGGGCGACAAACCGCCCCCGCCACGGCCGGTGCGGCCCGGCCCCGCCCCCCACGACCCCCTGCTCTACATCCTCGGCGCCATGCTGGCCCTGGCGATCATCTTCGCCTCGATGCGGTACCGGACGAGGTCCTACATCGAGGAGGAGCGGGAGCTCGAGCGCATCGAGGAGAGGGAGCTCTCCGAGGAGGAGGGGGAGCCTCCGAGCTCCATCGAGGAGAGGGCCTTCGGCGAGGAGGAGGAGGCGAGGCGGCGCTGGGAGCGGAGGGAGAAGGCCCCCGAAGAGCCCCCCGGGGAGGACGGGGAACGCCCCGGCGACCAGGAGGGTGCCGGCGACCCGGCCGGGGGAGGGAGGTGACGGCCATGGACCTCGAGTGGATGAAGGACGTCTTCATAGCCTGGATCACCGTCTTCTCGCTGGCTCTGCTCATCATATCGGTGGTCTCCTACGCCCGGACCAGGAACCGGAGGATACTGCTCGTGGGGCTCGCCTTCCTGCTGTTCTTCGGCAAGGGGGTGGCGCTGACCATCGGCCTGTACTGGCCCTCGTTCTGGAACGTCACGACGGACCTTCCGTCGCTCCTTTTCGACGTGCTGATACTGCTCATTCTCTACTTCGCGACCCTGAGGGAGTAGTTGCCCAGCCGGTGAGCTTCCTTGGACGGGGAGAGGGCGGGGGAAAACGGAACGCGGCCGCCGGAGCCGGCGGGACCCGAGCGCGAGCGGGAGCGCCCCGGGCCGGGACCGCCGCCGGAGGGCGCCCGGGGGATGGACGTCGGCGCGCGCAAGCGCATCTACGATTTCGTCACCTCCTCGCCCGGCTGCCACCTGCGGGAGCTCCAGCGCCGCCTGGACATCCCCCTGGGCACGCTGGAGTACCACCTCAAGTACCTCGTCGACCGGGAGTACCTCAGCATGCGCGACGAGGGCGGCTACAAGCGGTACTACCCCGTCGGCACGATGCGCTCGGTGGACAAGCAGATCCTGTCCGTCCTGCGCCAGGACATCCCCCGCAGGCTGGTCATGCACCTCCTGCTCCACCCCGACTGCCGCTTCGGGGACCTGGCCCAGAGGTTCGACGTGGCCCCGTCCACGCTCTCGTTCCACGTGTCCAAGCTGCTCAAGGCCGGGATAGTCAGCAAGACCCGGCAGGGGCGCGAGACCACCTACAAGGTGGAGAACGAGCACGAGGTGGCGATGGTCCTCATAGCCCACCGCAGGTCGTTTCTGGACGTGCTCGTGGATTCCTTCGTCGGGACCTGGACGGATCTGCATCCGTAGCTATGCGATTAGTAAAAAAAAGGGCAGCGGGCAGCGGGCAGCGGTGAGCGGGAACGAAACGGAGCCCGTCGTCCACCGCCGCCCGCTGCCCGCTGCCCGCTGCCCCACCGCCGCCCGCTGCCCCACCGCTGCCCGCCGCCCGCTGCCCATTCCGATTTCGAGGCTCCTACAATAAAATACATATCCTCGTAATATGCTGAGAGGGTCAGCCCTGAGATATCGGGGAGGTGCGTCTGGATGATACGCAAGGTTGCCTCGTTCGCCGTGGTGCTTTTGATGACCGCCAGCGCGTTCGCCGGGCTCCTGCCGGCCGCCGGCGGGCGCGCCGAAGCCGTGCTGACAGTGAACAAGGAATGGGCGGGCGGCCCGTACAACGGGACGCCCTCCATAATCACCAACGACACCGACGGAGACGGCCGCAACGAGCTCATACTGTACCTGGACACATTCATCTGGGGGCCAGGCGTGCAGCAGGAGGAGCACTGGATAAAGGTCTACGACCTGCCCGGGTACACGCTGGCGTGGAGCCTGGAGCTCGGAGGCTCCTTCACGCTGGAGCTCGTGGACGCCGGGCAGAACGGCTCGGTCCAGCTGCTGCTGATCACCACCGACGACAACGGCACCCGGTTCGAGCTCTACTCCGGCAAGGGCTTCCAGAAGCTCTGGACCAGCCCCTACTTCACCGGGAGCCTGATCGGCCAGAGCGTCCTCGACGTAGACGCCGACGGCGTGCTCGAGATGGTCTTTGCCAACGGCTCCATGGCCGGAGACAAGATGAACCTCAGCTTCGAATACCGGCTCCAGGTGTTCGACCTTGCGGCCGGAAAGAAGGAGTGGGAGAGCGCGGCATTGTCCGACCAGGTCAACGACCTTAGGACGGCCAACATCGATGGCGACCCCGCCTGGGAGCTTTTGGTCTTCCTGAGCCGCATGGACGCGAACCTCTCCTCCGGCACGGGCCTTTCCGTCTACGACGGCTCGTCGCACTCCCTCCAGTGGCAGAGGACGCCGGACATGAATCTTTCGTCACTGTACCTGATACACACCGGCGACGTCGACGGGGACCGGGTGAAGGAGCTCCTCCTCGACGCCGGCTGGTACGACGACATCAACGGCTCCTCGGCGGGCTTCCTCCTGCTCTCCGCGGCCGACGGCTCGGCCGAGTGGACGAAGGCGGTCCCCAACGCCTCGTTCTCGCTGCAGGTGGCGGACATCGACAACGACGCCCTGCCGGAGCTCCTGGCCACCGAATCCGTCACTGACGAGGAATGGAACACCAACACCACCTTCCGCATATTCGACCTCAAGACGCACGACGAGGTCTGGTCGATGGGCCCGTTCGAATCCAATGTTTTCGGGGGCTCCTCGTCGATGAGCGCCCTTGACCTCACCGGCGACGGCACGCCCGAGGTGCTGGTGACCAACAGCTCGTTCGACCTTGTGAACTTCACGATGTCCTACTCCTACCTGGTCATCGACGGCAGGTCCCTGCGCGAGCTGTGGCAGTCCCCCTCCTTCCAGGGATACGGCGGGATGCCCCAGGCGCTGGCGCTGGATTCGGATTCCGTGTGGGAGCTGCTTGTCGCGGACAGCTGGACGGATTCCGAGGGCGGGTACCACGGCATCATCCATGTTTACTCCACGGACACCTGGAAGCAGGAGTGGGAGAGCGATGACTACCTAGCCCAGGTCTACGCGGCGGGCATGGACGCGATAAACGATTCGCGCCCGGAGATCCTGGTGATGGTGGGCACCTACGACATGGACAACGACACCACCACCCAGAAGCTCCTCATCCTCCACGCCGACACCCACGCCGTCCTCTGGAGCGGCCCGGAGGTCTCCGAGTTCACGCCGGCCTTCGTGGACATCTACGGCAGCCCGAGAAACGAGATAGTCCTCGTGCTGGCCGAAGGGGAGTACCCCGACGACACGACCCGGCTCCTGGTCTACAACGACACGACGTTGAAGGAGGCCTGGAGCTCGGACAAGCTCGAGGGCCACGGCTACCCGCAGCTCCAGGGCGACTTCGACGGCGACGGCCGCGGCGAGCTCATGATGTCCACCACCAAGTACAACGAGAACCGCACGTCCGCGACCATGCTCTCGGTCTTCGAGTTCGTCGAGGAGCCGCTGAAGCACGTCGATCTGGCCATCGGCGAGGGCGACCTTTCGGTCTCCAACGCCACCCCCCTCGCCGGCACCAAGGTGACGGTCTCCGCCCTGGTGCGCAACCTCGGCGACGCCGCGGCGGGCTGCGCCACGGTGGCGCTGGCCCTGGACGGCGCGCAGGTCGACCAGACCACGGTCGATGTCCCCGCCGGAGGCACCGTCGGGGTCGACTTCGTATGGATCGCCCGCCTGGGCGACCACACGCTCACGGTCAGGCTGGACCCGCGCAACGCCATCGCCGAGGCGGACGAGACCAACAACAACGCCTCCGTCAGCGTCTCGGTCGGCCGGCCCCCCAGGCCCGTGGCGGTCATCACCTCCCCCGTAGAGGGCCAGGAGATCCCCGAGGGCCAGAGCATCTCCTTCGACGGCTCCTCCAGCTTCGCGCCCGAGGGCAGCACCTTCTTTTGGGTCTCGGAGCAGGACGGCTTCCTGGGGAGCGCCCCGGTGTTCAACACCACGCTGCCGCTGGGCGACCACTACGTGACGCTCTTTTTGAACGACGGGCAGTACAACGTGTCGGCGACGGTGAACTTCACCGTGACCCCCCCGCCACCGCCGCCGGGGACCACCTGGGCGGTCATTACCTCGCCGCGCAACGGCGCCATCTTCAAGGCAGGGGAGCCGATAGTCTTCGATGGCTCCAGGTCCGTCGCGGCCGAACCGGAGTACGAGCTTTCCTACGAGTGGAGCTCCAACGCCAGCGGGGCGCTGGGAAGCTCCCCGCAGTTCACCCTGGCCCTGCCCTCCGGCAGCCACAACATAACACTGAAGGTGGACGACGGGCACGGCGGCACCTCGACGGCCTCGGTGAGCATACGTGTACGGGAGGCGCCGGTCGTCCGGGCGGTGATCTCCTCGCCCGCCGAGGGCCAGCTGTTCGAGGTCACCCAGAGCGTGCGATTCGACGGGGCGGCCTCCACCGGGCCGGCGGGAACCATCCTCTCCTTCAAGTGGTCCTCGAACCTGAGCGGCCCGCTGGGCACCCAGATGGTCTTCTCGACGCGGCTTTCGCAGGGCAGCCACGGCATCGCCCTTTCGGTCTCCGACGGCCTGGGCACCTTCGGCAATGCCACGGTGAACATAACGGTCAGGCGCTCCCAGGACTACAGGCCCGTCGTGACGATCGCCTTCCCGGCCAACGGCTCGACCGTGAGCGGCACGGTGACCGTGAACGGCACCGCCTGGGACGACGTCAGCGTCGCGGGCGTCTACATCAAGATAGACAACGAGGCCTGGGGTTCCGTCTCGGGCGCGCTCAACTGGTTCTACCACTGGAACACCAACACCACCAAGTACCCCAACGGGGCCCACACGATAACGGTCAAGGCGACCGACGGGACCCAGAGCTCCGACGAGGTCCGGATAACGGTCATCGTCAACAACACCAACCCGCCCAAGCCCCCCGTGACACCCCCCGATGGGAAGACGGACAACACCATGCTCTACATCGGAATAGGCCTGGTGGTGGTGTTCGGGGCCGCCGGGGCCGCGGCCTTCCTCATGATGAGGAGGAAGTGAGGGGCGCCGGAAACCGGGTGCCGGGTGCCGGGTGCCGGGGCCGACGGACGGGACTACCCCGGGCCCCCGGCTTCCCGCTCCCGGCTCAGTACCTCGAGAGCGGAGAGCGCCTCGCCGCCGCAGCCGCAGCCTTCCCTCTTGCGGTAGAGCACCACTTCCTTCATGCGGGATCCCTTGCCCGGGGGCCTGAAAAGCCTTGTTGCCGGTCCAAAACGGCGGCGGACGGGGCCGGCAGGGCCGCGGAACAGTGGTGCGGGACGGGGCGGATTGGGGGTCGGAACGGGCGCGGAATGGGCCTGAAAGGCCGCCCGCAGGGGCCCGGGAAATGCCCCGGAAGGGGCCCCGGCCCGGATTCCCCGTCGGGGGACTCCCTCCCGCCCAAATCGACGCCCACGGGAGGGGGTTTCCCCACCGTCGGCAGGCCTCCCTTTTTCATCCATTTTACTATCGGTGGGACCCCATTTCACGGGCAGGCGCGAAAAGGGGCCGAAAATACCCTCGAAAAAGGCCAAAAACGCCGTCGGAGGGCCAGCGATAAGCTTTTATTCCCTCTCGGTGATACCGAGAGCGAACCGGGTGGTTCTCTATGGGCAAGCGCATCGGAAAGGAAAAAATCGACAGGGAGAAGGGCTATCTGTACTACGTCGGGAAGGACGGGTTCGTGTGGAAGGTCCCCACCAAGGTGAACAAGAAGGGCCGCAAGGGCAAGGTGGGCTCCGAAAAGATCGAGCGCAAGACCGGCTTCATGTACTACCTTGACAAGGCCGGCTATGTCGCCGAAGCGAAGATGAAGGGCGCCTGAGAAGGCGTCCTTCCGACTTTTTTTTCCATTCCCTTTATTTTTCTTTGTTGAGATTTCAATCCCTTTTGGACCAGGGCGCAAGGCGCAGGGCTTGAGGCGCGAGGGCGAAGGCGCAAGGAACAAGGGGGAAGGGTGGCGGGGACAGCGCAACCCCCCAGGCCCCTTTCCCCTCGCGCCATGACCCTTCCGCCTCAAGCCTTGCGCCTTGCGCCGTGCGCCTTGCGCCTTTTTTCAATATCCCCTCACCCGGCCCGCCCGCTGCCGGCCCGTCACGTGGCAGCAGCCGAAGCGGCGGGCCGGCTCTCAGATGATACTTCAAAAAGTATATTACCTGCCAGTAGATTCGCTCGCCCGAGGAAGGGTAGAGGTGGGTAGCAATGCCGATAAAGCTTGACGAGACGAAGTGCAAGGGATCCGGGGAATGCGTCGACGCCTGTCCCAGCGAAGTGATGGCCAAGACGGGGGACAAGTGCGTGATAGCCAAGCCCGAGGAGTGCGTCGAGTGCGGCGCCTGCGTCGACGCCTGCCCGAACCAGGCCCTCAGCCTCGACGAATAGTCGGTCTCGGCCGAATCGACTGGCAATCGTTGCATCCCCCGAAGCCCCCGATTCGCGCCTTATTTGGCGCAAAGGATTTATCTAAGCAAGGGGCATGTCTGTCGATAACATGCCCGAAGAGGCCATCAAGGCCGACAGGGTCTCGGACCAGCTGGGCATCTACTGCCCCGAGCCCATATTCCGCACCCGTCAGGAGCTCGACGACATGAAGCCGGGCGAGGTCCTCGAGGTCATCGCCGACGACCCGGCGACCGCGGAGGACCTTCCCAGGCTCGCCAAGCGCACCGGCGACACGATGCTAAGGTGGTACAAGCAGGGCACCGAGATCCACTTCTTCATCAGGAAGGCCGGGTGAGCCCGGTGGCCGACCAGCGCCGCGTGTACCTGGACGGCACCGCCGGGCTGCCGACGGACCCCCGGGTGCTGGAGGCGATGAGGCCCTACTTCTCGGAAAGGTCCGGCAACCCGTCCTCCATCCACTTCTTCGGCCGGGAGGGGCGCGCAGCCCTGGAGGCCGGCCGCAAGAGCGTGGGCGAGCTGGTCAACGCGAGGGAGCCCAAGGAGATCGTGTTCACCTCCTGCGCCACCGAGTCTTCGAACCTGGCGATAAAGGGCCTGGCCCAGCGCAACAGGAGCGAGGGCAACCACATCGTCATCTCCCAGATGGAGCACATGTCGGTCATCAACACCTGCAAGTTCCTCCAGAAGAACGGCTACGAGGTGACGCAGGTCCCCCCCGACAAGGAGGGGATCATGCAGCTTGCCGACATCGAGAAGGCCATGAAGAAGGAGACGCTCCTCGTCTCAGTGATGTGGGCCAACAACGAGATCGGGACGCTCCAGCCGATGGAGGAGATCGGCAGGCTCTGCGCCGAGAAGGACGTGTACTTCCACTCGGACGCCGTCGCAGCCGCCGGCAGGGTCCCCATCGACGTCCAGGAGGCGAAGGTCGACCTCTTGAGCCTCTCTTCGAATGACATCTACGGGCCTAAAGGCGTCGGCGCCCTCTATGTCAAGGAGGGCACCCGGCTCGAATCCATCCTGCAGGGCGGCGGCCAGGAGCGCAACCTGCGCTCGGGCTCGGAGAACATTCCGGGAATAGTGGGCTTCGGCGCCGCGGCCGACATGATGAGGGCGGAGATGGCCTCCGAGACGGCCCGGCTCGGCGTCCTGCGCGACAAGCTGGTCAAGGGCATAACCTCGAACATCAAGGAGACCTACCTGAACGGCTCGGCGACCAGGCGCCTGCCCACCAACGCCAGCATACGGTTCCTCTACATAGAGGGCGAGTCGCTTATCCTCAATTTGGAGATGAAGGGCGTGGCCGTGTCGTCGGGCTCGGCGTGCGCCTCGAAGACCCTGGAGCCCTCGCACGTTTTGCGGTGCATCGGCCTGGCGCACGAGGAGGCCCACGGGACGCTCCAGTTCTCCCTCAACCGCTGGACGCAGGAGCCTGACATCGACCATGTCGTCGCCGTGCTGCCCGAGATAGTGAAGCGGCTGCGGGACATGTCGCCGCTCACGCCCGACAGCCTCAAGGACGGCTAGTCGGAGTAATCCCAAAGGCGCTTTTTTATCTCCCTGACGTCCCCGGCGTTGGGCAGGAACGGATAGTTCCGGAGCTTCTCCGAGGGCCTCTCGTTCCCGTAGGGCCGGTTGCAGCTGACCTTCCCGTCCTTCCCGGGGCACCCCGATGTCATGAACGCCTCGCCCCGGTCGATTATCCCGTCCAGCGTCTTCCTATCGACCCCGAAATCCGTTATCTGCCCCTTCCGGTTGAACCTCATCTTCTTCAGGCTTCCCAGGTCGTTGTCGATGATCCAGCGCGCCAGCTGCACCCGGTGGTAATGGCCCACCGCCGGCCGGGCCAGCCTCTCGAGCGCGCTCCCCTCCTCGGGGTAGAACGAGAAAAGGTGCGTGCAGGCGCCCAGGTCGCGGGCCTTCCGGATGGTCTCCACCATCTGCCTTTCGGTCTCGCCCAGTCCGACGATGAGGTGGACGCCGACCATCCCGCGGCCGAAGATCCCGACCGCGTCCTCCAAGACCTTCCAGTAACGGGCCCACTTGTGCGGTCCCCGGACGCCCTTGCCCCGGTGCTTTTCGAACAGTTCCACGGTGGCCGCATCGACGGCTATTCCTACGCGCTCCACGCCGGCCTCCTTCATGGCCAAGAGCGGCCCCTTTCCCTTGATCAGCGTCGGGCCGATGAGCGCCGAGATGGAAAGCCTCGTGCCGTCCCGGAACCGTCTCGCCACCACGTTCAGATCCTCGAGGGCCCTCGGGTGCGTTATCATCGAGATGCAGACTCGGTCCAGGCCCCTGCCGTGCCGGTTGGCCCGCTCGATGACCTCGTCCGTCCTGATGGTGGGCCAGTCCACCCGTATGAAGCTGTCCTCCTCCGGCTTCCTCGAGGCCGAAAGGCCGCAGTAGGCGCACCTTGCGTAGCAGCCCGGGTCGTAGGTGAGCAAAAGGTTCAGCGCCTTCAACTTGGCCCCCCGATGGAACCTCCCGGGGTAGTGCTTGAGCGTCATCGCCGCGGCGGTGCTCGTGCGGACGAACTCGGGCGAGCTCTCACCCATCGGACTCGGCCCTCCGGAGCTCCTCCTTTATCCATCGCCGCAGGTCGCCGGCGTCGCCGAGGAGCTCCGGCGACATCAGGTCCTTTTCCAGATCCGTCGCCTGCAGCTCGACTATCCAGCTCCCGTAGGGGTCCCTGTTGATGCGCCGGGGGTCCTTCAGGACGGGCTCGTTGACACCGATGATCCTGCCGCCCACCGGGGAATGGAGCTTGCTTACGAACTTGGCCGACTCGAAGCTGCCCAATGACCCGCCCCTCCTCACCGTCCTCTTCCTGTCCAGCAGTATGTAGTTGAGGTAGCCGGCGTTCTCCGAGAGGAAGGAATCCATGCCTATCCTCACGGTGCCGCCCTTGCCCGGCAGGACCCAGATGTGGGCGCCCCTCCGGATGTAGTAGCGCCTGTCCAGCGGGAATCTGAGCTTTCCGACCCTGAGAGCCTTCGCCAGCGCCTCTCCCCCCGATGCCCTCCGACAGGGGGCCGCTCCGCCCGGCGGGCGGCTCTCCCGTCAGCGGGTTGCCATCTCGGCGATGATATTTATAATTTGTTCCTCGCAGTAGGGCTGGCCGACGAGCCGGTCGAGCCATTTCTCGCGCCGGTGCGCCCCAACCACGGAGGCGGCGATGATCAGTTCATCGCGCACTTCAAGCAGGACCTCCCGGCCCTCGTAGGGCA
>VGTL01000027.1 GCA_016874675.1 Methanobacteriota archaeon
AAACGGCCAAGATGCATCCGGGGTCCGTTTTAGCGATAGCTTTGACCGGATTGGGTATTTTGAAGGACAGGTTTAAAAAGGAGAGAAGCCGTCCACGTCACGGGGACGGCCGGCTTTCACATAGGTGCTCCCTTGCTGCCTTGCTCCCCAATCCCTTGCTGCCTTTCTGCCCTGCTGCCTTCCTGCCTTCCTGCCTTGCTCCCTTCCTGCCTTCCAAAGCGTCTCAAGGCGAAAGCAGCCTCAGCAGGCACAACGCCCCCAGGATGACCAAGACGATTCCCAGCACCATCTTGAAGGCCTTGGGCGGCGTCCTGTAGGTGATGTAGGCGCCGAGGGCCGGCGCCAGGGCGGCCCCGAGGCACATCGGGAGCGTGACGTCCCACACGGGCGTGCCGCCCAAAAACTTCCACACGACGAACCCGGCCAGGCAGATAGGGGCCTCCGCCATGTCCGTGACGCCCACGGCCGCCTTGCCGCCCACGCCGATTATGGTCTGGCCCCCGGCGACCACCGGGCCGTAGCCGCCGCCCGACAGGCCCTTGTTGAAGGCGCTGATGCTTCCGATCACGCCCATCTTTCCCCAGGTGAACTTGAACGTGAGGCCGGAGAGCACGAGAGCGCCCATCACGAGGACCATTACCCCGATGTAGTAGGACATGTACTGCTTGGGCAGCTTTATGCCTATGGCGCTGGCGATGATGACCCCCACGATCCCGCAGGCGACGATGACGTACACCTTGCGCGCGTCGGTGGTGGTCCAGCCGTTGAAGTCGACGTTCTTGTAAAGGTTGTGGAAGTAGGCCCCGGTGATGCCTCCCATCGCCTGGGAGAGCAGGATGGCGGGCACGACGGCCTTGGGGTCCATGCCCAAAAGCAGGAAGGTGGGCGTGCCCAGCGTGCCGTAGCCCTGGCCCAAAGACGAGTCTACGAGCTCGTAGATGAACGCGAAGCCGAAGACGACCGCCATCTGCCAGGGCTCGAGCGTGGTGGCCGGGAAGACGTCCCACATCCGGCCGTCACCGCACCTTGGAGACCAGGATCCGGCCGTCCTTGAAAAGTATCCACCGCACCTTCCCGGCGTTGCGCAGGCGCAGCCGGTCCACGATGGCCTTGGGCACCGTGGTCCGGCGGCGGGAGCCCCGTATCGTCAGCTTGGTCTCGGTGACGAACTCCACCTCTTCCAGGTCCACCTCGAGCGACACCTCCGGATACCCCCCATTCCTGTTCTACGCATAGGGAGTATTTAGCTTTGGTGGTACACCCAAGTGGTTTGGTGGAAGACCAAAACCAATCACCCCGGAGCGGCCGGCGAGCGGGGCCGTCCGATGGCCTGATTATCCCGGTCGCCGATGGGGTTGTGACGGAACATGACCGCGCCGGTGCTTCCCGGCAAGGGGTTTTCGGACTTCCGGGCCTACCTCGAGCGGGTCGGCTTCGCGTTCGAGGACCGGCCCCACCAGGTGTTTCTGGCACGTTCCGGAAAGCTGGTGGTGAGCCTCTACGAGAGCGGAAAGGTGGTCATCGCCGGGAAGGACCGCCGGCTCGAGCGGGAGGTCCGCTGGTACCTGGAGAAGCTCGGGGCAAAGGGCGAACCGTCGCCGGCGAGGCTGGAGGCGGTCCGGGGCCGATTGCGCGTCGGGACCGACGAGGCCGGCAAGGGCGACTACTTCGGCCCGCTCGTCGTGGCGGCGGTCCTGCTGGGCCCCGGGGCGGAGGAACGGATGAGGGTGCTGGGCGTGAAGGATTCCAAGCGGATGTCGGACGGGAGGGTGGCGGAGCTTGCGCCGCTCGTCAGGCGGGCGGCCGGCGCCGGCCGGTGGGAGGTGCTGCGCATCGACCCGCCCACGTACAACCGGCTCCACGAGGAGATGGGCGACCAGAACGCAGTGCTGGCCTGGGCCCACGCCCGCCTCATCGGAAACCTCCTGGCCGCCCACCCGGATTGCCGGCTCGCCGTGGTCGACGAGTTCTCGGCCGCCTCCCTGCGCCGGGCGCTGCTGGGGAGGGGGCGGGACATCGAGGTGGTGCAGTCCCCCGGCGGGGAGAGGGACCAGGCGGTGGCCGCCGCCTCGGTGCTCGCGCGGGCCGAGTTCCTCGAGCGGCTGGAGGCTCTGGGGGCGCAGTTCGGGATGGAGTTCCCCAAGGGGGCCTCAGGCGTCGAGGGCGCGGCCCGGGAGCTCCTGCGGGCCGGGGGCGAGGGGCGCCTCGGGCTGGTGGCGAAGCTGCATTTCAGGACAACGCAAAAGGTATTAGGCCCGTGACGGGATGCGCCTTCCGAGGGAGCGCCGAATATGAGGTACATCGGTATCGACCTGGCGTGGAAGATGGTCCCTGCCCCCGGGGAGAGGCGCTCGGCGGTGGTGTGCCTGGACGACCGCGCCCGGGTGATCTACTACGACCGGTTCCGGACGGACGAGGAGATAATCGAGGCGCTGGACCGGCTCTGCTCGGTGGGTTGCGTGATAGGCGTGGACGCCCCGCTCGTCGTGCCCCCGGACACCCGGGGCCGGCGCCAGTGCGAGGGCATGCTCGCGCAGATGCAGATACATGTGATGCCCACCGATCCGAAGCGCTTCGCGCAGTGGTACGGCGGGTGCCGGGGCGTGGTGCTGGCCGAGAAGCTGCGGGAGCGCGACCACGGCTACCAGCTCGTGGACCGCCTGCCCTCGAGCACGGGCAAGGCGGTGGTCGAGGTCTATCCCACTGGATCCTGGAAGCGGCTCTTCGGCGACGTGCCCAGGTTCAAGGGCGTGCCCGCGGACGACCGGCGCCGGGCGCTGCTCCGGTTGAAGGGGCTGCTCGGGGCCGGCCTGCCCCCGCGCTACCCGCCCGTGTCGCTGGACGTCCTGGACAGGCGGAAGGTGGAAATCGACGGGATGTCCCCGGCCGACCTGGACGAGTTCGGTGACGCGCTGGATGCGACCGTGGCGGCCTACACCGTGATGCTCTGGGACCGCGACGGCCGGCTCTGCGAGGTGGTGGGGGACCTCCAGAAGGGCCTCATCCTGATGCCGCGAAGCCCCCGGGCCCGATAGGTTTATTATCGGACCGCGCCTTTGCCCGGACGTGGCCGAGGACGAGCTCACCGATTGCGACCGCAAGCTCTTCGAGTACATCCGGGCCGGGGACTTCCAGACCACGCCCTGGTCGACCCCCGAGGCGGCCCGGGCCACCGGCCTCGAAGAGAGGCAGGTGTACGAGTCCCTCTCCAACCTCGCCAAGCACCTCAAGGGCCGGATATACATCTATTACAAGGACGGCGGCCTTAGGATCCAGGCGGAGTGAGCGCGCTATCGGCACCCGGCACCCGGCACCCGGCCCCCTGATTTCCCCCACCGTGCAAAGTTTATAAGCCCGCCGGCAAATGACTCGCCGGCATGGACACGCTGGACTTCCTGCTCAAGCTCGGAATATCGATGGCCATCGGGGGCCTCATCGGACTGGAGCGCGAGCAGCACCGGGACGCCGAGACAGTGGTGGCGGGCTTCCGGACCTACCCGCTGATAGCCGCGGCCGGCTTCCTCTTCTCGTTCCTCGAGACAGACGGCCACATCGCCTCTGCGGTGCCCATCGGGCTGGGCATATTCGGGGCCGTCTCGCTCGCCTACATCTACATCAGGCACTCCCTGCGGCACACCGGCTTCACCTCCCCCATCGCGATACTGGTGACTTTCATTATCGGGATCCTGGTCGGGTACGGTCACTACGTCGAGGCGGTGGCGGTGGGGATGGCGGTCACGTTCGTCCTGCTCGCCAAGGGGCGGCTGCACGAGTTCGCCTCGGCCGTGACCGAGGCCGACATGATGGGGGCCCTCCAGTTCATGCTGGTGGCGTTCATCCTCTACCCCCTGGTGCTGGACGCCGGGCCGCTGGTGGTCAACGGCTTCGACGTGTCGAGCGTTGTGAGCCTGCCCACGGTCCTCCTGACGGTCATCCTGGTGTCGATGATCTCTTTTTTGTCGTTTTTGGCGATCATGTACTTCGGTTCCTCCAAGGGCCTGGCCTTCTCGGGCCTGATGGGCGGGCTCGTCAACTCGGAGGCAGCGGCGGCGTCGCTTTCGGGCTTCGGCGCGAGGCACCCGGCCATCGAGAGGCAGGCC
Source organism: Methanobacteriota archaeon (assembly GCA_016874675.1). Taxonomy (GTDB): domain Archaea; phylum Thermoplasmatota; class DTKX01; order VGTL01; family VGTL01; genus VGTL01. The sequence goes on from VGTL01000027.1 coordinate 4,101, forward strand.
CTGGCCGGCATACTGCTCGCCAACGCCGGCATGCTCGGGCGCAACGTCGCCATAGCCGGCTTTTCGGACCCGACGCTCCGGGTGGCGCTCGTCCTGGCCCTCCCGGCGACCGTGATGGTCGCCCTGAGCGTCCTCTGGGCCTGGCTTGCCCAGGATGGCCCGCCGGCCGGGAAGCGCCACCGGCTGAGAATCGAATCCCCCTTCGGGATGAGGCCGGCCATCCTGCTCGGCGTGCTCATCGCGTTCATCTCGATAGTGGTGTACTCCATTGCGAGGGGGCCGTGGGGCGAGGTGGGGTGGGCGGTGTACCTCACCGCGCTCTTGGGGTTCGTCTCCAGCGCCGCGGTCTCGTTCTCAGTCGGGTCGCTGGCGTTCACCGGCCAGATCAGCCCCCTGGTCGCCGGGGAGATAGCCACTGTGGCCTGCCTGGTGAGCACCCTGAACAAGCTGCTCATCGTGCGCGCCACCTCCCGCGAGCTCGCCGGCCGGTCGTGGAAGATGCTCGCCGCCCTGGTCGCTGCCGGCACGGCGGCGTTCGTCGCGGTGGACCTCTACCTGAGGCTCCAGCTCGGGTGGAGCGGATAGGCCATCGATCCGCCCTCGCGCCGGAAAGCACCTGCGCCAGCGCCGCTGCCCTTGGCGCAACCTATTTTATCCTATTGCTGCTATTCCCGCCGTGCTGGCAAGGGCGCGTGGCTTAGTCAGGATATAGCACCGGCCTCCTAAGCCGGTGGTCGGGGGTTCGAATCCCCCCGCGCCCGCCACATTTCTGGCTTTACCGATAGTAATTCAGGGCCTCTTTTTCGGTCAATCCGCTCGAATTGACCTTTGGGGCCTTTCCGATCTGTGACCCCTTCGAGGCCTCATATCTCGCCCGCAGACGCTCGAAATCGTCGTCAGGTCGAAGCTCGATGTAGAAGCGTTGTGTTGTGGCTACCGTCGCATGACGCATCCTCTTGCTGACCTCATCGACGGTGAAACCGTGGTCGATAAAGTTCTGTCCGAACGAGGTCCGTCCGTCTTTGGGCCTGAGCTTGATTCCCGTCGCTTTAGCGAGTTTCCGATGGGTTAGAGCTACTTGTTTGGAGCTGTAAATCTCGGTCCTGCCTTTGACGATCTTCGGGATAAGGGGGATTTGTAGATCGTTGGGGTCGATGCCTGTCTGTGTCAGGAAATTCGCCCTTAGCTTGAGAAACTCGATCATGTAGGGGGCGAATGTCGGAATCAGTGTGACCCAATCCCCATCGGCCCATTGACCCTCGCCTTTCGGATGATTGACCCGTATCTTGAATTGTCGGATGTCCAAGTCTCCGAGCTGGAGCATCCGGGCCTCTCGGGGTCGTGGACCGAATCCGTTCTCGATGACGAGCCATCCGAGAGTAGCGATTGCCCCCCATTGTTTGGGCCGGACCGCCTCCCTCGCTGCATTCAGGGCCGTTTCGAGAACGCTCAGGACCGTCTTTTCCGAGTAGCTGACCTTTGGACCGAGAGCGGGCCTCTTTGGGAGGCCTTGATGCCCCGGCATCTTCCGCATGGCCTCAACGACGGGATTTCCGCAGAACAGGGTCAGACCGTTTATCATCTCGATGTCCTTGACACGAGACACGATCTTAATCTTCTTGCCTTTCTGATCGGTCAGCTCCCTCTCTGCGTTCCATCGATCATAGGCCTCGATGTCCTTATCGGTGAGCTTCTCGGGGTTCGTGGTGGAAATCAGTTCGAGTGATTTGAGCAGCTCCAAGTTTCGCCCGATGCGGATGAGCCCCCGTCGCTTCGTGCTTGTGGTCTCAGGGCTCCAATGCTTCGCTCCCGCCTCGATGTAGTTATTGACGATGGCTAACCACGGATAGCGGCCCAATGAACCGCCTTTCCGTAGATAACCGCCTTGTCGTCGTCGATTGCCGCCCGATGCCCAACCGCTGGATTTACGACGGTTGGTCGCCTCATCTTCCCATGCCCCCGGATTTTGGGAGTGTTCCAATCCTCCCTCCGGTGAATCAGATATGGGAGCAGGGAGAGATAAGGCTTTTCTCTCAGAGAGCGGGGGCGTTGGCGTCACCTTCAAATCCCGAAATTCACGCTGATTTTCTGTTGCTTCAGAGACGACTTAGAGAGCTGAGGCCGTGTCATAGTTTCCACGCTTCTTTCCAATCACGATTGCGTAATTGTTCCTCTGGGGCTGGTAGAGATAGAAGGGGGTCTCCCTCCCCGATCTCGACCGGAGCCTTTAATTTCGATCCTATGAGCCCGGGCTCTGGCTCTGGAAGCATTGGGGCGTGTTCTGGAGCTGCTGGGGCCTCTGGAGCTGGAGGAGCTGCTGGAGGAGCTTCTTGGGCCTCTGCTGGGGGTCTTGATGGAGCTGGGGCCTGTTCTGCTGCTGGGAGGGCCGGCGCTACCTCTGGAGCTGCTGGGGGCCGTCCTGCTGCATCCTGAGAGCTGGAGGGCGATGGGGCCTCGCTGTCTTCGAGCAGCTCTGAGCCCAGCCCGAACTCGCCCGCCTCGACATCCTCGATCACGATCTTCCGGGCAGGGCAGGATATACAGATCGGGAGCTTCCCGCAATCGTCAGGGCGCAGCTTCTCGATGCTGCGCCCCCCTATTCCGCCCAGATTAGCCTCGATGACCTTGTGTCGGAGAACGGTCTCCATCAATCTTCGAATCTCCTCGACCGCTGCCATGATGACAGGGCCGGATTCAGGACCGCCTCCAGCTCTGGAGCGAATAACTCTGAGATCGTCGAGACAGCGCCGGATTTCTGCATCTACATCGATTTCCTCCATCAGCTCGACCGTGACAGGGGGGCGTGACGAGCCGTGACTCTCGGGGCGTGACTCTCCGATAATAGCTGGGGGGCGTGACATGGGGGGCGTGACATTCGCCCTCCTCTGGGCCTTTGGAGCCTGTTTCCCGCTGAGGAGGCGCCTCCGCCTCTGCCTGATGTTCTCCGCCGTGACCCCGTATTCCCGCCGGATGTCCTGCGTCGTCTTCTTCCCCGACAAGATGTCAGCGTTCAACGCTCTCGTTCGGTCTTCACTGAGCTTCATTTCTATCCTCTCCTCGATCTATACCCTCTGGCTTTGGCGCTCGCTCTGGCCCCGTTGATAATGTCGAGAAAGCGCCGGTATTCGGACCCCGGACCCTTGAACCCGCTGAGATGTATCCAGCGCCGGAACAACGAGATCGAGAGCCCCGCTCTCCGACATGCTTCACGAGCTGACAGGCCCTTCCTCAGATGCTCGCAGAGCTGGGCGAGAATTTGGGGGTCGAGGGTCGAGGGGCGCAGTTTGAGCGATGTCCATTCGCCCCTCATGGGGACCGCCCCCCGTTCCTTTGAGCTTCATTCCTGATCGTTCGTCTCAATTTCCTTATCTCGATGGGGTTCATTCCGGGGAAGCGAGCTGTGAACCAGATGTCATCCTTATCGGGGTTCGTCCTCGCTACCCTCAAGAATAGGCGCAGAGTTCCCTTTCCGTAACTCATGGAGCGCCCCCCTTTTTCCGCATCGCTTGGAGCTGGTCCTCCAGCTCTCGAATCTTCTCAGCTTTCTCAGCATCTTTCGTGAGGAGATCGTCCACGAGCGCCGGTAAGAGGTACATGGTGAGGGCGAGCTTGTAGCTCCCAACCTCGATCTCTGGAGGACCAAGAGAACAATCCATCCAGACGGACGGGAGCCGGAAATCGACGGGAACTTTCTCGAACAGCAGATTATAGGCCTCGCCCAGCTCAGTAAATGCACAATGCAAACGAGGCATCGAGACCTTTCCGAGAACGAGACCCGCTCGCTCTTTCAGCTCGACCTTGAGCGCCTCGATGCGAGAGGCGGAATAGTCAAACCATGTCTGGAGGTCTCCCCAGCTCCGAACGACAATGCTGGGCATGTAGAGAACGAGCTTGGGGCCCTGAATCGCCAACCTGACGGGCCCATCCTTTCCGATATAGGTGCATTCGTGTCGAACGACATCATGTAGGAGATGCGTGTCCTTGACGCTCAGAAAGGCTCTCTTGACCTCGCTCCAAGAATAGGGCCGGTCCAACGAGATCGAGAGCTGGACCGTGTGAACTCGACCCCCTGTTTCGAGTTCCATGAGCCCTGCTTGATTGTTCGGATTGGGGCCGGTCGGACATCGGGCCCCCGATGCGATTGTTCGGTATCGGGCCGGTCCAATGTTCGGGGTCGCACCGTCAGGGGCATCGGGCCCCCGTTCGAGACCGAACGCACGGCCCCTCCGATTTATATCCTTTAAAACCTCAAGATCGTTCGCTTTCGGACCCCGCTCGAAAAGGACCGGATGCCTTGAGCCCTTGATCCTCTGGAGGATTCCCTGACGCTGGAGCGTCATCGCTATTCCGTGAACGGTGGACCGAGAGCAGCTCGCTTCTTTGGCGATCTTCCCCATGCTGAGCCCCGACACGAGGCCCATGTAAACCCTTGCTCGTAAGGGAACGGTGCCGGCATTGTTCGGATTCTTGTTCGGGGAGGGGGTCGAGCCCGAACAATCGATTTGGCCTTTCTGGGGCCCGTCCTGAGCCTGCTGCGGAGCTGGGAACTCGCCCCCCTGCTGCTGGGCCTCCAGCTCGATCTCGCCCTGCTGCTGGCCTCTGGGGGGCCTCGAACCCCGCTGCTGGAGGTCTTCCGCTGTCATCCCTGCTCCTTGAGCCGTGCGAGCTTCCGCTCGATGTAGAGATCGAATAAAGCGTCAGTGTCCAAGACGATGCAGCATCGAGGCCCGTATGAGAGCGCCCTCACGATGGGCTTTCTTCGTTTGGCGAGCTGCTGTCCGGGCCCGTTATTCTGGGCCCCAGCGATGTCGCTCATTCAAACCTCGATCTTGATGACCGCATCTCGATTGATGCTGATCGTCCCGTCCCGCCGGTGGACGACAACATAGGGGGAGGCGAGATCGTCCACGACATCGCCTCTCAGACAGCGCAGATCGTTTCCTTCCCTGTAAACTACCCTGCCCTCCCTGCCCATGCCAAAACCCCCTCAGAACGAGAATTTGGGAGCTGGGCGCTTCTGGAGCCGTTCTGCGTTGTCTCGGTCCTGCAGCTCAATCTCGATGCCCCTGAGCCGTTCGAGCTTCGCACTTTCAATGGCGAGCCGGTTCGTGAACGCAGCATGGGAATCAGCATCAGTGACGGCCGGCCATCGCCCCCAATTCTGGGACTTGCGATTCTCGATCTGCTCGATGTCTTTCTTGATGCAGAGGCAGATAGCGTTTTGGTCGAGTATGGCCTGATGGAGCTTCCCTCGTTCTACCATGTGAGCGATCTCTGGGGAGAGGTCCGGCATGGTCAGGCCCCCTTGAGCAGCTCCTCGATGGCGCTCGCTTCCGCCTCCAGCTCTGCGAGATGCTTCTTTCGCCCGTTCACGAGTTCTGCTTCGAGGAGCCTCCGCATTTCTGTCTTGTCGGTCTTCTTGGGGAAATACTGAGCTGCTGCCATCTGCTGAGAGACGGACAGCGCCCCGTTTTCGAGACGCTTCTTCGCTGCCGGAATCTCGGAGACCTCCAGAACAGCGCCTCTCTTTCTCAGATACTCGATGACCTGATGCTTGAGGGTCGAGGGGATGAGGAGCCCTCCATCGATGGGGGCCGTCATGGGGGCCTCCCCGCTCTTGAAGACCTCCATCTCATCTCCGATGGCGATCTGCTCTGCGTCTGCGACGGCCTTTGGTACTAAAATCCCGATGCTCGTTGACGATATTTGGCTTACCTTTAGCTTCATTCCCATCACCTCTCTGGGGTTTTAACTGATGGACAACATATTAAATAGTGGCGGTACAATAACTTCATTATCAAATCCAGAGGTGGATTGGCATGGGGCGTAGGGGCAGGAGAAGCGGGATAACCGAACTTGATTGTTTAATCCTGAGAGCATTCAGAAGAATGCACGAGCTGGGAACTTATCGCTTGACCTTAAAACAACTCTATGGCTTAAGGCAAATCGATATTGCCCCCAATACGAAATATAACGGTCATCTGAGACTGTTCGATGCTCCCACAAAACGAGGGGTTTATGGAGAGATTAAAAAATTGTCTGACCCAGAGGGAAGATGGGGCCTCTTGACGATAAATCAGGATAGGAAAGACAGATATGACGCTCTATCTAAACGCTTCTCTGGTGTCGAAAGATTGTTACCAAAATTAACAAAAAGGATCGGGAGCGCAGGACGGCCCGAAGAAAACTTCTCCCTATCGGAGAAAGGTTGGAATCTCGTGCGATTCAACGAACGGTTAGAGCAGCTCCAGATACTCTCTGCAAAGAGCCATGAGCCCCGAAATTCAGGAGATGCAGACAAGCTCAGGATCGAAATCTTGGCGCAAGTTCAGAGCTTCTTGGGCATTCCTGAAAATACCTTAAAGGCGCTCGGATTCTTTGATTCAGACCCTGCGGTTAAAGCTGTCCGAGAGGGAAAGAAAGAGCTTTTCCGATGAGATGGAGCTGGGGCGCAGCTTCTTCCTGCTGCTGATTGGCAGCTCCATATCGGCCCTGCTGCTGGAGATCGGAGGCTCCAACCCTCTGTTATTGAGCCTTCGGGTCAGGGGGTTTCATTATCTCTTTATCGGCGTTCGGTTTTGAACTTGTATTTATTATTGTTCCAACATCTTTCTCCTGCTCTAATCTTGTTTCGGCGTTAATGATTCTGACTATGACGATCTCCCAGAAAATCCAATACATGCTCAATCCAATCGGAACAAGCATAAAGACCCCTAATATCATATTTCCCTCAACGGACAATTCGGGAATAAAGTTACCAGCAACAACATCCTTTAACACGGTCAGACCGATATAAAACGCCATTGTCGCTGTCCCAGCTTCAAAAGCGGGTTTCATGTATTCTGTAATTCCAAAAGTCTTCTCCCCATGCAACTTTTTATTATTTTGATAATCCAAAAATAGGGCAAGATAATGAACGCAGACGGCAAATAATAGGTAACCATTAATTAATAGACCTATCGAGAGGATAAATTTTAATCCGTCAAGCAAGAGCCCATGACATTGTACCACGACAATAATGATTCCAAATAATACTATTATACCAAGAGTGCGAATCAATCTTGAGGACAGATTAAAATTAAACATCTTCAATGACTCCTATTAAACTCATCTGTCCTCTGGTTTTCATCGTTCTCAGCATTCTTACCCAATACCCCGCCCGCACCGGCTCCTAATATTGCACCGAGAGGGCCTCCGAGTAATCCTATCAATCCACCAATGACCGCTCCTCCAGCAAATGCGCCTAATTCCGCTTCGGCCCTAACATCTTCACGAGAAATCGTATGTTCTTGGTGATCGTGGGGGCAGACATAAGTAATATAAAAATTGAGATCGGACCTATGAGCGGCCCTTAAAGTTAGGTAAACTTTCCTTTGGGTGTTGGGGCATAGTGTGTATAATTTCATATCGATTCCATCAATGTATCGACGAAGCTCCTCTCGTTTTCATCGTTCTTACCCCATCCAAAGAGTTGACTCGTGCATTGGGAGGTAACTTGAATTTTTACTGAATTTTGATGCTGATGAATAGTTATAATGGCAGTCTCACCCCAAGAGCGAAGACCGCCGGGAACCTCAGTTTCAATTCGATCTGCTGTATTCGTTGAAATCCTCCACCCCAATCGGTTGAGAGCATCAATGCATGCTCGGTGGGCTCGCTGCATTGTGACATTGTTAAAATTTCTTTCCAATGTCATGCGTTATACAATGGAAATGGTGTTATTTCAATATTTGCATCTCCCCTAAAAAAAAGAGAAGCCCCCGGACCTGTCGTCAGGGCCGGGGGAGAGCGGGCATAGGGCGGCAGCATCAAGATCGGGAGCGATGCCCAGAGATCGCCAAATGGGGGCCGTTTTGGGCCGTCTTTCGTGTTTGGTGGAAAAGTTCAATTCTTGCGGATTGACGGTTTTGCGGGGTCGATTTTACTATCGGTGGACCTGATTCATGGGCGATTCCCCCCGCGCCCGCCATTCCAAACCCCCGCAATGAATTGCGAGGCTCCTCCGCCATGGAACCGCCCCTCCCCGGGCTCGGGCCCGTAGTCCCCATTCCCCCTTGACCCTTGCCACTTGACCCTTGCGCCTTTCCCCTTAAGCCTTGCGCCCTGCGCCTTGCGCCTTGCGCCTCCGCAGGCGGCCCGCAGGCCGCCTAGGCGAGGAGGACCGAAGGTCCTCCGGGTGCGCCTTATACCAGTTTCGTCTGGCAGTTGGGGCAAATCTTCCAGCGCGGCTGGACGTCGCGGCCGCAGCCCGGGCACTTGGACGGTCGCAATGTCACCGCCCCGCCCGCCGCGGACGGCGCCTCGGTGCGGCCGGCCTCCCCGACCTTGAGCGACGGGCCCAGGACCGGGCCCTGGGCGACCTTGGGGGCGGCGGGCCTGACGACCGGCCTGGGCGCGGGCGCGGCCGGCTCGTCCCCGATTCTCATCGCGGGCCCGAGGACGGGTCCCGACGGCCGGGTGGCCCGGGCCTCATCCTCGACGTCGATGGCCTTCTTCTTGCCGGTCGCGAACGCCGAGGCCTCCTCGAAGCGCTCCTTGGTGGTGCGCGCCTCGTCCTCCGCCTCGGTGGCGTTCTCTATGGCGTCGGCGAAGTTGCCGGCCGAGAAGGCCTCCTCGGCGGCCTTGAGGAGCTCCTGGGGGTGCTCGATGTCCAGCGCCATCTCGCCGGATTCGGCGATGGCGGCCCGGGCGCCGGCGATGGAGTCCTTGGCGTTGCACTCCAGGCAGAGCAGCCCCTCCTCCTCGGTGGTCTTGCCGCAGCGCGGACAGGTGAACCGCCGCTTCGTCGGGGAGGCCGCCTCGGAGGCGGCCTCGTAGAGGGCGGCGGACCGGCCCGAAAGATCGGCGGCGTAGAGGTCCTGGGCCTGGGCGGCCTGGGCGGCCTGGGCGGCGGACGCGGCCTGCAGGTCGGCGGGGGTGACGGTCCCCGGGACCGACTGGGCCTCCATCTCCTGCTTCCTCCGTCTGGCCGAAACGTCGAGCCGCTTCTTCACCAGGGACACGACCACGCCCAGCGCGATGAACGCGCCGATGATCCCCGCCACTATGGGGCCGATGTTGATTTCCTCCCTCGTCCGGATGCTTATGGAGAAGGTGGGAGGGAGCAGCGGCTTTTCGAGCTTCTGGTCGCAGTCCACCACATCTATTATGAGCTTGTGGTCGCCGGAGACCGAGGGCTGCCAGAAGATCTCGGTCGTGCCGGTGCGGGCCACGTCCACGCGGTCGATGGAGCCGCTGGCGACGGGCGTGCCCCTTATCCTGTCGATGTAGACCTGGAAGCCGACATTCGTCGCGTTCACCTTGCCGGTGTTCTTGATGGTGACGGTCAATGAGGTGGTGTCACCCTGGCGCGGGTTTTTGGGATTGGCGACGACCCGGCTGGCGACGAGGTAGGCCGCCGGCTCCTCCACCACGTTGAAGCGGACGAAGGACACTGCCTCCTTGCCGCCGACGTCGTTTCGCACCTTGAGCTGGATGGTCACGTTGCCCAGCGTCGCGGGCGTGTACTGCAGCCGGCTCCCGTACCCCAGCAGCCGTCCGCTGCCCGTGTCCGTCCAGGTGTAGTTGAACACCGTCCCGTCGAGGTCGTAGTTGGACCGCCCGACGAGGGTGTAGGTGCGGTCCTTGAAGAGCTCGCCTCCGTTTATCGGGAAATCGATGATCGCCACGAGGCCTATCTGGGAGTCGACCCGAAGCTCGGTCACCCGCAATACGCCGGCGGACGCCATCCGGAAGAGCACCGGGACGGTCACGGGGGCCTCGTCGGGCCCGGCGGTGGCGTTCATGTGGGCCGAGAGCACCGGGGTCATGTCGAGGAGGGCGTTGTAGGAGTAGTTCAGGAAAAGGTTGGCGAAATGGAGCTGGCCGGTGTACCTGTTGGAGATGGAGAGCCTCAGCATCACCATCGGGTTCCCCCAGACGTCCGGCGCCGCGGTGGCGCCGTCGACGGCGGTCTGGATGGCCGACACGATGTCCGGCCCGGTGATCGTCTCGCTGAACGGGCCCTGGTTGTTCCTCCAGATGTCCATCCGGGGGCCGTTGGTCACCACCACGTCGACGAACCCGAGCCTCACCAGTGGCGCGGCGGCGACGCTCTTCGAGGACTGGCCGGCCGAGAATATCTTGTAGAGGTTGTTTGTGGAATAGGCCCCCTGCCCGTCGTTGACGGCGAGGTAGACCTGGCCGTTGTTGCTCATGCCCAGCGCCACGATGTCCGGCCAGTCGTCCCCGTTGACGTCCCTCACGACGGCGGTCTTCAGGCTGTTGGGGGCTATTTCGCAGGCGAGATAGGGGATGTGCCCGGGCTCGGTGTCGAAGTCGCCCGGGTTGAAGCCCTGCGCGTTGCCCAGGTTGATGCAGATCCGTATGTTCCCGTCGCTGGAGGCGCCCACCAGGTCGAAGTCGCCGTCCTTGTCGATGTCCACCGCGTCGACGGAGTTGATGTCGCGGTAGGCCCCGGTCACGACCGGGACCGCCAGGTCGAAGTCGCGGCTTCCCAGGCTCGGCGCGACGTAGAACTTGCGGTCGGAGTTGGCGCCGACCAGGTCGAGGAAGCCGTCGAGGTTGATGTCCTCGACGCAGACATCGTTCATCTGGCCCGTCCCGGCGAAGATCACCTTGAACGGGTCGGAGCCGGGACCGCCGGAGGTGTCGAACTGCGCCCCGCCCTGGTTGTAGAACACGTAGAACCGGCCGTTGAGGTTCCCCCCCACGATGTCGTTGACGCCGTCGCCGTCGATGTCCGTTATCGCCAGGCTCGCCATGCGGCTGGAGACGCCCGATTCTATGCGGGAGGCGCCCCCGAAGAGCCCGTAGCCGCCCTGGTTGAGCAGAAAGTATATGTTCCCGTCGGCGCAGGCCACCGCAAGGTCCTTGCCCGGGCCGTCGTCGAGGTCCCCGGCGGCTATCATCAGCATGTCCTTCTGCAGGGCCTCCACCTGGCAGTCGATGACCGTGGCGGGCCCGAAGACGCCGTTGATGCTGCGGCTGACGTAGACCTTCCCGTTGGCGCCGCATCCGATGAGGTCGAGGTACGGGTCGCCGTTGATGTCGGCGTAGGTGACGTAATTTAGCAGCTCCTTCGTGGTGGAGGTCTGGTTGAAGGAGAACGAGAGGCTGTCCTTGGTCCACACCTCCCGTTCGCCGACGGTCATCCTGTAGGCGAACTTGGTGCTCTGGGAGTTGTTCACCGTGAGCGAGAAGTCGTTGATGGTGCTCCGGGGGAGCCGGATGTCCAGGTTCTTAGTGAGCCCGGACGCCTCCCACCGAAGGTCCATCTCGGTGGTGTTGGCGGCGAGGTTCGACTGGAGCCCCAGGGTGCCCGGGAACGCCCAGTCGGTCGTGCCGTCGGCCAAAAAGTCCACGGAGGTGTCGTAGGGCCAGTGAATCGTCTGGTACTCGGTGCCCGGGTCCATCACGTACGGCTGGCCCAGCACGCGCATCGTGGCCGAGCGCACCTCGGAGTTGCGCGGCACCGAGTAGTTGTAGGTCCACTCCCCGCCCGTCATGAGCTCCGACGTGACCGTTATGGCCTCCGAGCCGTCGGACCACTTGGTCCGGACCTCGGCGTATCCGGCCAGGGGGAGTGCCAGAAGGGCCAGAGCCAGGAACACCGAAGCAGCGTGATTGAGCCGTCTCATCAGTCCACACCTCGGGACAATGCCTGTACGACCAAAAACGGACGTTCTTATATATGTATTTCGGTTTGCGCGATGGTTTGAATAATAGAAGGGGCAGGGCGCAAGGCGCAGGGCGCAAGGGGCGAAGGCCCAGGGCGCAGGGACAATGCGCCTCGCACCCTGCGCCTTGCGCCTTCGCCGGCACCAATTGGCACCCAAAGGATAATATTGCATCGATGGCGATACCAGAGGCAAGGCGTCAGGATGATAGGCATCATCGGCGGTTCCGGGCTTTACGAGTCGTTTCGGGACATGTCCGACCGGAAGACGGACATCATGCACACGCCGCACGGGGTCATCGACTACACCACCGGGAGCTGGATGGGGGAGAGGATCGCCTTCATTCCCAGGCACGGGCCGGAGCACGACCTGCCCCCGCACCGCGTCCGGTTCAAGGCCAACATATGGGCGCTCCGGGAGCTCGGGGTGAGGAGGCTCGTGGGCACCTGCGCCGTGGGCACGCTCAACCAGAAGATTCCGCCCGGAAGGATCACGGTCCCGGACCAGCTCATCGACCTCACGAAGGAGACGCGCTCGTTCTTCAACGGCCGCCGCGAGGGCGTCAGGCACGTCGACATGACCGAGCCGTTCTGCCCGGCGCTGCGCGAGGTCGTCCGCGAGGTGTCCGTGGAGACCGGGCCGAGCGTGCATATCGGGGGGACCTACGCCTGCTTCTCGGGCCCCACTTTCGAGACGGCGGCCGAGATCCGCATGGTGAAGGTGCTGGGCGGGGACCTCGTGGGCATGACGCTGGCGCCGGAGGCCAAGCTGGCCCGGGAGGCGGGCATCTGCTACCTCCCCGTCTGCATGCCGGTGAACTGGGCCGCCGGACTCACGCGGGAGCTTCTTTCGCACAAGCAGACCCTGGAGCAGGTGGGGCAGATGAAGGGCGAGCTCGTCAACCTGATACGATGGTCCCTGGGCCGGTTCCCGAAGGAGCGCGACTGCCCCTGCGCCCGCGAGCACTAGGTGGCGCCATGCTCCGTTTCGGCCCTGCGGGCGTGCCGGAGGCGGCGCGCAACGCCGAGGAAGGGGTCCGCCTGGTCTCGGAGATGGGACTGCAGGCGATGGAGGTGGAGTTCGTCCGCGGGGTCCGGATGGGGGCCGGGGAGGCCAGGAGGGTCGGCCGGGCGGCCGCGGAGCTGGGCGTCCGGCTCTCGGCCCACGCGCCCTATTTCGTCAACCTGAACTCCAAGGACGCGGGGATCATCGAGCGGAGCAGGCAGCACCTCCTGAGGACGATGGGTGCGGCGCGGGACCTGGGCGCGCCCATCGTCGTCGTGCACGCCGGATTCTACTCCGGGATGGCGCCCGATGAGGCCACGGAGGTCATCGCCCGGGGCGTCTCCGAGGTCCGGGAGGCCGCCGACGGGGAGGGGTGCTCCGGGGTGGTCCTGGGCCTCGAGACCATGGGCAAGAAGGGCAGCTGGGGAACGTTCGGGGAGATGCGGCAGGTGTGCTCTCGCGTCGGGAACGTCCAGCCCGTGGTCGATTTCTCCCACATCCACGCTCGCGGCCGGGGAAGCCTCCGGACGCGGGAGGACTTCGCCTCGGTGCTCGCCGCGTTCGAGGCGTTCGACGCGCCCTTCCTGCACGGCCACTTCACCGGCGTGGAGTGGGGCCCAAGCGGCGAGCGAAGGCACCTGGAGGTCTCCTCCGCCTCCCCCGACTTCTCCCTCCTTGCCCCCCTGCTGCTGGAAAAGGAATATGACATCACCCTCATCTGCGAGAGCCCGGCGCCCGACCGGGACGCGCTGCTCATGCAGGATACCGTTGAAAAATCAAGGCCCAAGGCGCGGGGCGCAGGGCGCAAGGCTTGAGGCGCAGGGGGTAGGGCGCGAGGGTCAAGGGTGAAGGGGGGAAGCGCCATCCCCGCCGCCCTTGCCCCTTGCCCCTTGCTGCCTTGTTGCCTTGCTGCCTTGCTGCCTTCGCCCCTTCCAACGATAGCGCCACCCCGCCCCGCCCTGCGTGGAAAGGGGGCGGGACTATGTCGGTTTCGAGAGACAAAGATTATATGAGTTTAGTTGGGTACATCATTAAGCTACCTGGCTAGACACGGAGGACGACCGGTGCCGCCCGACGAGAGGAAGGACCCAAAAAAGCAGGAGCCGGCGCCCGACCCCGACGAGCTGGGGCAATTCATGCCGCTTTTCGAAAACCTCCTGACCGGAAGCAGCCCTCCCTCGACGCAGGACCTGGAGGCGGTCCAGAAGTACTTCATCGAACGGCAAAAGAGGGCCCCGGCGCCCGCCCGCCACGAGGCCCCTTCCCGGCCGGCGCCGCCGGTCAGACCGGAGGCCCCCGCCCGCCCCGAGCTGCCTCCCCCGCCGCCCGGCATGGAGCCCAGGGTGCGGGCCCCGACCAGGGACGCCCAGCTGCTCGTGGACCTGGAGCTCAAGCTCCGCAAGACCGAGTCGGAGCTCGCCGCCCGCGAGGAGCGCATAGTCGCGAGGGAGAAGGAGCTCCGGGCCGAGGAGCTCAAGCTCGAGGAGACGGGCGAGGTGGTCGCCCGCAAGCTGGAGCTCGAATCGCGCAACCTCGACGAGAAGACCCTCCGCGAGTGGAGGGACTGGCTGGGGGCCCGCTCCCGGGACGCCGCCGCCGAGCTCGCCCGCGTCCGGGCGGAGAAGCTCGAGCTAGAGGACTCGGCCAAGTGGCTGGAGAGGCGCTCGGCCGAGATCGGCGCCCGGGAGAGGCAGCTCGACGAGAGCTGGAAGTCGGTGCGCCAGGAGCGCTCCCTCTTCGAAAGCCGGATGCAGGAGGTCCAGCGGGCCGAGCGGGCCCTGGCCGAGGAGCGCCGGACGGTAGACGAGCTCAAAAAGGAGCTCGAGCGCGACGCCGAGAAGAGCCTGGCCGCCGACAACCGCATGGAGGAGCTGCGCAAGCGGCTGGCGGCCGAGGCCACGGCCCTCAAGGAGCGCGACAAGGAGCTTACCCAGAGGGCGACCGCCCTCGCCCAGGCCATCCGCAAGCTCCGCACGGACCGCGACGCCACCGACGAGGACCGAAAGTCGCTGGACGAGAAGCTCCGGCAGGGGGCCGAGAAGGAGGCGGAGCTCGCCGCCCGCGAGCGCGAGCTCCTGCCGCTCATGGAGGAGGCGGCGCGCTGGCGCTCCGACAAGGACCAGAAGGAGCGCGAGCTCAACGAGTGGCAGAGGACCATCGAGACCAGGGACCTCCAGCTCAAGTCGCGGGAGGAGGAGCTGGGCTGGATGAAGGCCAAGCTCATCCTCGACGAGGAGAGGGTGAGGAACCAGGAGGAGGAGTCCGCCGAGAAGGTCCGGAAGGCGCAGGAGGCCGTGAAGCAGGCCCGGGCGCTGGAGGACGAGGTGCGGCGGAGGGCCTCCGAGGCGGATTTGCGCCAGAAGGACCTCGACGACCGCAAGCAGACGCTGGACGCGCGCTCCGCCGAGCTCGACGCCAGGGACTCCGACCTGGACACCTGGAACAAGGAGCTCGAGGAGATGCGCAACGGCTTCGAGGCCGAGGCGGCGCGCCAGCTGGCCCGGCACGAGGAGCTGGAGCGGAGGGCCGGCGAGCTCGACGACCGGGCCCGGGCGCTCGAGAGGGAGGCCGCCTCCCAGGCCGAGCAGAAGGCCAGGCTCCAGGTCATCGTCGCCAAGGCCAAGGAGAAGGAGCAGGCCCTCGAGGCGCGGGAGGGCGAGATGATCGCCAGGGAGAGGGAGGCCGCGGTCAACGCCGCCGCCCGCGAGACCCTCCTCGGCGAGAAGGCGTCCTCCATCACCGGAAGGGAGAACGACCTCAAGGTCCGGGACGAGAGGCTCGACCGCCGCTCCGAGGAGCTGGACGCCCGCTCCGGGGCCCTGGACGGCCGGGAGGGCGAGCTTGCCCGGTTCCGAACGGAGCTGGATTCGGCCCGGGCCCTCCTGGAAAAGGAGGTCGCCGGCCAGGAGCAGGCGAAACAGGAGCTGCAGTCCGCCCGCCGGGAGCTCGACGGGAGGGCCCGGGCGCTGGATGACCGGGAGCGCCAGCAGGATCTGGCGAGGGCCAGCCTCGACGAGGCGCTGGGGCTGCTCAAGCAGCGCGAGGACGCCACGACCGTCCGGGAGGCGGCCCTCGCCTCCCACGAGCGGGAGATGGCCCGCGCCGCGCAGGAGCGGGACGCGGCCCTGGGGGCCCGCGAGGCCGCCCTTGTCGCGGCCCAGGCCGCGCTCGAGGGGCAGGCGCAGGAGCTCGAGACGCTCAACACGGACCTGCAGACCCTGCAGGGCGAGCTGGTCGAGCGCACCTCCGAGATGGAGAGGACCCGAGCCGAGCTCAACACCCTGGAGAAGGCCCAGAACCAGAGGGAGGACGCCCTCGCCGAGATCACCGTCGACCAGGACAAGCAGAAGACCAAGCTCGAGGCCCTCACCGTGAAGCTGCGCGAGCGCGAGGAGCTCGTGATGAGGCAGGAGGGCGAGCTTCTAAAGAAGGAGGAGGCCGCCCGCGCCCGGGAGAGCGAGATCGCAGCCGGCGCGGAGGCTTTCAACAAGGTCGTGGAGGACCGCGAGGGGGCGCTGGGTAAGAGGGAGGCCGAGGCGACCCACAAGGCCGCCGAGCTGGACACCATCCAGGCGGACCTCTCCACCCTCCAGCAGAGCCTGGAGGACCGGGCCTCCGGCCTGGACGGACGCACCCGCGAGCTCCAGCAGCGGGAGGCCGAACTGGAGGGCGAGCGGGCCAGGCAGGAGGAGGCGAGGGGCAAGCTGGGCGCCGCCGTGGGCAGGCTCAAGGAGCGCGGGGAGGCGGCGGCCGCGGCCGAAGCGGCGCTCAGGGAGAGGGAGGCGGCGGCGGCCGCGGCCGAAGCGGCGCTCAGGGAGAGGGAGGCGGCGGCCGCCGCTGCCGAGGCGTCCCTCAGGGAGAGGGGCGAGGCGCTCTCGGCGCAGGAGGCCGAGGCCGCCGCCGTGACGGAGCGGAGGACCCGGGCGGCGGACGAGCGCGAGGAGCGCCTGGCGGCCCGCGAGATGGCCCTGGGGCGCAATGAGGCGGAGTTCCGGGCCAGGGGCGAGGCCGCAGCAAGGTCCGTGGAGGAGGCCAACCGGCGACTTGGGGACAGGGAGCGGGAGCTCGCCGGGCGCGAGCAGAGACTCTCGGAGGCGGAGGCCGCCCTGCGCGACCGCGCCGATTCCATCGGGGCCCGGGCGGGCGAGCTTGCTTCCCTGGAGGCCGGCCTCGCATCCCGGGAGAGGGACCTCTCCGAGATGCAATCCGACATCGAGGGGCTCCAAAACGACCTGGACAAGAGGGCCGCCGGGCTCGACGCCCGGTCCGCCGAGCTCGACCGGCGGATGAAGGAGGCGGAGCTCAGGACCGCCGAGCTCGCGTTGCGAGGCGAGGAGCTGGAGCGGGGGTCCGGGGAGCTGGAACGCAGGGGCTCCGAGCTGGAACAGGCGGCCGCGCGGCAGGAGGAGCGCGCCCGGGAGCTCGAGGGGGAGGCGGCGCGGCAGGCCGAGGTGAAGGACAAGTTCACCACGGTGGCCGCCAAGCTCAAGGAGAAGGAGGGCGCGCTCGCGACGCTGGAGCAGGACCTCCGCTCGCGCGCGGCCGAGCTCGAGTCCCAGCTTAGAGCGCGAGAGGAGCAGCTCGCCCGAGAAACCGAATCGCGCGAGGCGGCGTTGAAGGCCGCCGGGGACGATCTGGAGGCCGCGCGCCGGGAGCTGGCATCCCGCGAGGAGGCCCTCGGCAAGGGAGAGACGACCGCCGCGGCGCTGGCCGCCCGGGAGGCCGAGCTAGCGCGGCTGGAGCAGTCGCTCCAGGCGAGGAACGCGGAGCTGGAGCGGTCCGACCGGTCCCTCCGGGAGCGGGAGGCGGCGATATCGAAGGGGCTCCAGGACAGCGAGGCGGTTCGCCGTGAGCTTTCGGAGCTCCAGTCGGGCCTGGAGGCGGAGACGCTGGAGCTCGAGAAGCGGCGGGAGGAGATCGAGGCCGTCAACAGCGATCTCGGGTCCCGGCGCTCGGAGGTCGAGGCCTCCGAGGCCAGGATCTCATCCGCGAACGCCCGCCTCGAGGCCTCCGCGAAGGAGCTCGCCACCACCAGGCTCCGGCTGGAGGAGCAGGCCGCCCTCCAGGAGGCCCGCCAGAGGGAGCTCGGGGAGCGGGCCGGGGCGCTGGAGGCCGAGGCCGCCGCGTTCGCGGAGAAGCGGGACAGGCTCTCCGCTGCGGTCCAGAAGTTCAAGGAGAGGGAGGAGGCCCTGGGACGCAGGGAGGCCGAGCTCGGGTCGCGCGAGGAGGCGACCGGGCGGACGGCCTCGGAGCGCGAGAAGGCCGCCCGGGACGAGCTCCAGAGGCTCGCCAGGCTCGAGAGCGAACTGGGCGCCCGCGAGGCCGAGCTGCAGAGGACGCTGCAGGAGCGCGAGAAGGCCGTCGGCCGGAGGGAAGCGGAGCTCGCCGCCGCCGGTACCGCGCTGGCGGCCGCCCAGAAGGCCGAGCTGGACAACCTCGCCGCCGGCCTCGAGCTCGAATCGGAGGAGCTCGCCCGGGGCCAGGCGGCGCTGGTGAACGAACGGAAGGCGCTCGAGCAGGAGAGGGCGTCGCTGGGGAGGGACCGGGCCACTCTGGACCAGGAGCAGGAGCGACAGAAGGCCGAGGCCGCCGAGCTTCGGGAGCTCGCCAGGACCCTGAAGGTGAGGGAGGAGGCCCTGGCCATGCAGGCGGTGACGCTCGCCAAGGACGTCGAGCGGCTCGCCGAGGAGCAGGCCGAGGTGGAGCAGGCCGAGGACGCCGTCGGGAAGGCGCTGCTTGAGGCGGAATCCCGCAGCGTCGACCGGGCCCGGGAGCTCGAGGCGCTGCGCGCCGAGCTTGCGAAGGTGGCGGCCGAAAGGGACGGGCTCCAGAAGGCCGCCGAGGCCGCCCGGGCGGAGCTTGCGTCCCAGAGGGACCTGGCCAGGGAGACCGCCCGCAGGGCCGCGGGGATGGAGCAGGAGGCCAGGCGCCTGGAGGAGCTGGAGGCCCGGCTCAAGGTCAAGGAGGACAAGCAGAACTCCGACCTCCTGGCGGAGACCGAGTGGATCACCCGCGAGCGCGAGGAGATAATCCGCCAGAAGACCGAGCTCGAAGCGCGCGCCGCGGAGGTCAAGAACGAGAGGGCCGAGCTCGTGGAGAGGGCCCGCAGGCTCAAGGAGCTCGAGGAGAAGCTCAAGGCGGCCCCGGCGCCGGACCCCGCGGAGCTGCGCGCCCTTTCGCTGCGCGTGGCGGAGCTCGAGCAGGCGCTCGCCGACCGCGAGGCCGCCCTGGCAAGGGCCGGGGAGACCCAATCCTCCATACCGCTCCTGGAGTCCACCCTGGATGCCGCCAACGCCCGAATCTCCGCGCTGGAGGGCACGCTGAGGGAGCGGGAGGCCCAGTCCCTGCGCGCCCGGGACGAGAAGGACCTGGCCGAGGTCAGGGCCGAGTCCGCAATGCTCAAGCTCACCGAGGTCGAGGAGCGCCTCGCGCAGGCGGAGCGGGAGCTTGCCGCCTTCCGCGAGGCCGGCCGGCCGGGCGCGGCGGGTGAGCCGGGCCAGGCGGGCGCGGCCGGGGAGCCGGGCCCGACGGGGGAGGCAGCCGGGGCGCCGGCCGGTCCGGTGCCGGGGGGAGCGGACCTTCCGTCCCGGGTATCGCAGCTCGAGGGACAGCTCCGCGAGAAGGACGAGATGGAGGCGGCGTTCCGGGAGGAGCTCGCCTCCCGCGACGACGAGCTGGATCGCCTCCGCCTGGAGCTCTCGGAGCTCCGCCGGGGCACCGCGGAGAGCCCTCCCGCCGGGCCCATCGCCCCGCCGGTGGCGCTGCTCGAGGCCGAGAAGACCGAGCTCGACGAGGAGAGGCGGAGGCTGGAGGCGGACCGGCGGGCCTTCGACGAGGCGCAGGTTCGCCTGGACGATGAGCAGAGGGCGCTGGATGACGACCGGACCAAGCTCAAGCGCGCCCAGGACGGTATCGAGGCCGACCGCGTTGCGCTCATGGACCTCCAGACCCGGCTCGAGGCGGAGAAGGGCCAGCTGGCGCGGTCGCGGGAGAAACTGGTCGAGGAGATGAGGTCCCTGGAGGCTGCCCAGGAGAGCTTCGAGGCCGACTACCGCAAGTACAACGCCAACAAGGAGGAGCTCCTGAAGACGGCCCGGGCGCTCAAGGAGCTGGAAAAGACCTCCAAGCGCCGGGAGGAGGAGTACGGCACCCGGTTCGCCGCGCTCGAGGAGAGGGAGAGGGAGGTCAACGCCAGGGAGCAGGAGTTCGTCGCCAGGCCGCAGACCGCACCGGAGAGACGGTTGCTGGTCCCCTCCATGGACGCCATACCCGCCACCAAGAAGGCCGGGCCCTCCATCAAGACCATCGAGGCCCGGGTCGGAACCGAGACGGGCGAGGGCGCCCCGGGCGCTCCCTCCCCGCCCAACAAGCCCCGGGACGTCGCCTGGGCCGCGATAACCTCCGGCCAGAAGAGGGTGGAGGAGCTGCGCGCCGCCGCCATCATCCCCGGCCAGGCGGAGGAGCTACTGAAGCAGGCCCAGGCGACCTTCGGCGCGGGGGACTACCCGCTGGCTCGCGATCTCGCGCTCAAGTCCGAAGGCCGCGCCAGGGACCTCTCCCAGATGCACGCCCGGTGTCTCGTGCTCCTCGAAGGGATACAGCGCCTGCGGGCGGGTCCCGAGGGCGTGTCGGCCCTGCCGCCCGAGAGGGCCGACGCCGCCGAGAGGGCCCAGAAGGCGTTCGAGGCCGGGGACTACGGCGCCTCCATGGAGCTGGGCGAGCTCGCATTGGGGCCGGCGGCGCCCGGGGCCGCGGCGGCGGTGCCCTCCTCGGGCGCGATGCCCGAGCCCCGGCCGGTGATCGCGGCATTGCCGGCGCCCGGCGAGCCGGCGCTGTCCGCGGCGGGCCGGCTGCAGAAGAGCCTTTGCCCGGTGTGCAACCGGGTCTTCGCCATACAGAGCACCGGCGCGGTGTCGAACGTGACCTGCCCGTGGTGCGGCGCGACCGTCCAGGTGGGGCAGGGTTGATGCGGAGGGTGCCGTCCCATTGAACAGCCCGGGGGCCGCGGTATGAAAGCCCCGCTCTCGCCGCGAGATCTAGAATCGCTCGACCCTTCCGGCATGTTGAAGACCGCGCTCCTCCTGCCCGAGCAGGTGCTGGCCGGCAGGGCCCTGCCGAGGCCCCGCATCCCGGTGCGCCATCCCGGGAACGTCGTCGTCGCCGGAATGGGCGGGTCGGCCATCGGGGGCGACCTGCTCTCCTCGCTCCTGGCCGAGACGGGCGGCCCGCCGGTGACCGTGGTGCGGGACTTCCGTCTGCCCCCCTGGGTCGGGCCGGGCTCGCTGGTCCTGGCCGCCAGCTACTCGGGGAACACCGCCGAGACCCTGGCGGCCTGCCGGACCGCGGCCGCGCGCGGATGCACCCTGGTCACGATATCCTCGGGCGGCGTCCTGAGGGAAAGGTACGGAGCGGGCCGCCACATCACGGTGCCCGGCGGGCTTTGGCCCAGGTCGGCGCTGGCGCTCCTGCTACTGCCGATGATGGGAGTCCTGGAGGACCTGGGCGTCGCGGATTTCGGAAGGCAGGTGCGGGAGGCGGTGGCGGTGCTTGCGGCGATGCGGGGGCGCTTCGGGCCCGACCGGAAGGGGCCGGCCAACCTCCCGCTCGGCGTCGCCCGGGATCTCGAGGGGACCTCCCCGGTGGTGATGGCCGGGCCCTTCCTGGCGCCCGCCGCCCGGCGGTGGAAGACCCAGCTCAACGAGAACGCCAAGGTGCTCGCGCGCGCCGAGCAGTTCCCCGAGCTGGACCACAACGACCTGGTCGGCTGGGACTCGGACCCGGCGGCGGCCCGATGCTCCGTGGTGGTGCTGCGCGACGAGCGCGAGGACCCGCGTCTTGCCCGGCGGATGGAGGCGGCAAAGAGGCTCGGGCTGGCGCGGGCCCGGCGCGTCCTCGAGGTCCGCTCCCGGGGCAAGGGCGCGCTGGCGAGGCTGCTCTCCACGGTGCTCGTGGGGGATCTCGCCTCCATCCACCTGGCGTTCCTGCGCGGCGTGGACCCCGCGCCGGTGGACGTCATCGAGAGGCTGAAGCGGGAGCTTGCGGGGAGAGGCGGGTGAGCGGGCTCTCTGCGGTGATACTGGACTGCTACAACACGCTCATCGACCTCGACCGCGTCCACGAGGCGACCGTGGCCAAGATACTGGAGAGGGCCGGCTCGCCCGTGGACCCCGCCCTGTTCCACTCGTACTGGGACGTCCGGGAGAGGAGGAACCTCGAGGAGGCGGTATCCCGCGGCCGGGCCGGGTTCGTCTTGCAGGCGGCCCTCAACGTCAAGAGCCTGCGCGAGACCTTCGAGCACTTCGGCATCGACGGGGACGCCGAGTCGGGCGTGGAGCTCTGGGTGGAGCTCACCCGCAGGTGCGCGCCCTTCCCCGACGCCCGGCCGGCGCTCGCGGAGCTCGGGGAGGCCCGCGCGCTCGCGGTCGTCTCGAACGCCGACAACTACCCGCTCCTCGACATCCTGAGGCGGGAGGGGCTGGAGTTCGAGCAGGTCGTGACTTCGGAGACGGCCCGCGCCTACAAGCCCGATTCGCGAATATTCCGCTTCGCCCTGAAGGCCCTGGGGCGGTCGGCGGCCGATTCCGTCTACGTGGGCGACACCCCCAGGGTCGACGTTCCCGGCGCCGCCCGGCTGGGGATGTCGACGGTGTGGCTCAACCGGAAGGGCAGGCCGCTCTCGCCCGACGAGCCGGCCGCGGACATCACCGTCGCCGGGCTCGCCGGGCTCGCCGCGGAACTGGAGCGCCTGGGGTGAAGGGGCGCCCCGTCGCGCAATCTTTATCTCGGTCAAAGCCATTCCAACGGCGGAGACGGTGTCATGGCAGGGCCGAGCCTTCAGGAAGCCTTCCAGGCCTGCGGCGAGGACCTCAGGAAACCCGAAGCGTTCCTCAGGTATTACGTGGCGCGCGAGAACGGCGCCTCGCTGGAGCTTGCCGAGCGGATGAGGATGGACCGCCGGCCGGTCAAGGCCATCTTCGCCGGCCAGCGCGGCTCGGGCAAGACCGTCGAGCTCATGAGGGTCGCGATGGACACCCGGGAGGTGGTGCTCCCCCTGCACGTCCCCGTCGAGCTGCCGCCGGACATGGCCGGGATACCCGATATCCTGAGCGCCCTGGGCGCCGGGATGTGCCGCCGGCTGCAGGAGGAGAAGCTCGCGGTCTCGGAGCAGGTGGCCCGGTCCCTTTCGGCCTGGCTCAAGGAGGCGCTCAAGCTCCCCGCCGACGAGAGGACCGGCCTCTCCGGGATGGCGGAGCTGTTCTCGAAGCTCTCCGAGCGCCTGAAGCGGCGCGACGGCCGCCCGGAGCTTCTCGCCGCGCTGGACTCGCGGCGCGAGGAGCTCGCCCAGAGGCTCTGCGAGATCGCCCAGGAGGCGCGCTCGAAGAGCGGCCGGGAGGTCCTGCTCATCGTGGACGGCCTGGAGCGGCTCGGGGTGGAGCCGGCGGTGGCCTTCCTGCTCGAGTCGGGCCTGCTCGACTTCCGGTTCAAGTGCGTCTGCACGGTCCCGTTCTCGGTCCTGCACTCGGGCGAGTTCCGGGGGCTCCGCCAGTCGTTCGACATGATATCGGTCCAGCCTCTCTCCGAGGTCAACCAGGCCGCGCTCTCCCTCAAAGGGGGTGGAGTGCTCGACCTTCGAGACCTTTTGGAGAGGCGCACCGGCCGGGAGCTCCTGGACGGCGCGGCGTCCGACCTGCTTTTGCTCAACTCCGGCGGGAGCCCGGGCGACCTCGTGCGCTTCGCCGGCGCCTGCTGCCTGCGGGCCTCGATGAAGGGGAAGGGCCGAATCGACGCCGGCATCGTGGACGGCGTGCTCGAGGAGCACCGCCTCGAGATGAGGCGCTTCCTGACGGCGGAGGAGTGGCAGAAGCTGGGGCAGGTCTTCCGGGACCGGGCGGTCGCCGCCGACGGTCCCCTCAACTCCCTGCTCGAGAGCGGCGCGGTCCTCGAGTACCCGGGCCGCAAGGACATGTACTCGGTCCACCCGGCCCTGCTTCCCGTTCTCAAGGAGCGCGGCGCTGCCTAGGAAGGCACCTGGCGCAGGGCGCGAGGCGCAAGGCTTGAGGCGCAAGGTTCAGGGCACGGGGTACAAGGGGTGAAGGAGGAGTCGGAGAGGG
Organism: Methanobacteriota archaeon; assembly: GCA_016874675.1. Classification (GTDB taxonomy): domain Archaea; phylum Thermoplasmatota; class DTKX01; order VGTL01; family VGTL01; genus VGTL01. The sequence goes on from VGTL01000027.1 coordinate 27,895, forward strand.
AAAGGGGCGCGCCCCTTGTTTCCACCTTGTCCCTTGCACCTCGTCCCTCGTGCCTCAGGCCTTGCGCCTCGCGCCTTGCGCCGTGCGCCTTTTTCACCAACCATACAAATTCTTATTTACAGGTCCGCAGATGCCGCCCCGGATGAGGGATGGGATGAGGGGACTGTGGGTTTGCGCAGCACTGGGCTTCCTGGCACTCGCGCTCGTGGCGGCCGTACCGGCCGCCTCGCTCGGCGAGGGCTCCGGGGGAGCCTACGCGGAGATGAAGCTAAAGGTGAAGGCGGCGACGGGGGACATACTGGTGGAGACGCCCGTGCTCGGGGACTCCGTCCTTATCCAGATCTCGGTCCACAACGATCACTACGAGACGCGGACGATAGATGTGCACTTGGAGGACACCCTCGGTCCGGGGCTCTCGGTCTCCTGGATCAACGAGACCGTTGGCGGCAAAGGCGTCTGGAAGAGGACGTACCCGTGGGTGGCGCTGGAGGGGGAGCACGAGCTCGTCGTCAACGTGACGGGCCAGATAACCACCACCGTGACGAGAACGTTCGAGGTCCGGGAGAGGCCCTCGGAATCGCCCCTGGTCGTCGTGGTCCCGCTGGCCGGGCTCATCGGCCTGGCATTCGCCGGCGTCATGACCTGGTGGGTGCTCAAGCAGGACACCGGCACCCCCGAGATGCGGAGGATATCCGATGCGATAAAGGAGGGCGCCGAGGCCTTCCTGCGCACCCAGTACAAGTGGATCTGGTTAATAGCCGGCGCCGTGGCGGCCCTCTTCTTCATCCTCATCTTCCTCTTCACCGCCAACCTGCGCGAGGCCTGGATGACCGCCGTGGCGTTCGTCCTGGGGGCGGCGTGCTCGTCCATCGCCGGCTACATCGGCATGTGGGTGTCGATAAGGTCCAACATCCGCACGGCCAGCGCGGCCCGCTCGAGCCTAGACCGCGCCATCAAGGTGGCGCTCCGGGGCGGGGCGGTCTCGGGCTTCGCCGTGGTGGCCATGTCGCTTCTGGGGGTGGCGGGCATCTACTACGGCTACGACCTCATCGGGGGCGACCCGCGGGCGACCCCCCTGCTCATCGTCGGCTTCGGGTTCGGGGCCTCTTTCGTGGCCCTCTTCGCCCAGCTGGGCGGCGGCATCTACACGAAGGCGGCCGACGTCGGCGCCGACCTCGTGGGCAAGGTCGAAAAAGACATCCCCGAGGACGACCCGCGCAACGCCGCGGTCATCGCCGACCTGGTGGGCGACAACGTCGGCGACTGCGCCGGGCGAGGTGCGGATCTATTCGAGTCCACAGCCGCCGAGAACATCGGGGCGATGGTGCTGGGGATAGCGCTGTTCCCGGTGCTGGGGATAAACGGGATCATGTTCCCGCTGGTCGCCCGCTCGTTCGGCCTGCTGGCCACCATAGCCGGCGTCATGGTGGTCGGCACCCGGGAGGACGGCGACCCCATGGCGGCCCTCAACCGCGGCTACGTCGTCACCTCGGTGCTCGCCATCGCCGGCTTCGGGCTGGCGACGCAGCAGATGCTCCGGGACGCCTGGACCTGGTACTTCGCCGCGGGCCTCATCGGCATCCTGACCTCGTGGGCCTTCGTCTACATCACGCAGTACTACACCGAGTCGAAGTACCGGCCGGTGCAGGATATCGCCAAATCGTCCGGCACCGGCCCGGCGACGACCATAATCTCGGGATTTGCGGTCGGGATGGAGTGCACCGCCATACCGGTCGCGGTGGTCTCGGCGGCGCTTTTCGGCGCGTTCAAGCTGGGCGAGATGGGCGCCGAAGGCCTGGGCGTGAGCACCCTTGCCGGCGGGTTCTACGGCACGGCCATAGCCACGATGGGCATGCTCTCGGTGTGCGCCTACATACTCGCGATGGACACCTTCGGCCCGATAGCGGACAACGCCGGCGGCATCACCGAGATGTCCCGCCAGCCCGAGGAGATCCGGCACAAGGTGGACCGGCTCGACGCCGTGGGCAACACGACGAAGGCACTCACGAAGGGATACGCCGTGGGCTCGGCGGCGCTGGCGGCGTTCCTGCTCTTCTCGGCCTACCTCGAGGCCTCCCACCTCACCCACATCTCGCTCGACAAGGTGGACGTGTTCATCGGGGCGATGCTGGGCGCGATGCTGGTCTTTCTGTTCTCGGCCTGGGCCATCAAGGCGGTCGGAAAGGCCGCCTACTCCGTCATCGTCGAGGTGCGCCGGCAGTTCAAGGAGAGGCCCGGGATAATGACGTTCGAGGAGAAGCCCGACTACGGCCGCGCCGTGAGCATCGTGACGGAGAGCGCCCTGAAGAACATGATTCTGCCGGGCACACTGGCGGTGGCCCTCCCCATAGCGGTGGGGTTCCTGCTGCGGGCCGAGGCCCTCGGGGGGACGCTGATGGTCGGCACCATCACCGGTTTCCTCGTCGCGCTGGTGCTCAACAACGGCGGCGGGGCGTGGGACAACGCCAAGAAGTTCGTCGAGGAGTTCGGGACGATAAAGGCCAAGCAGCTGCGCGAGAACCCGGGGCTCCTCTCCGGGCTCAAGGCGCGCTCGCCCGAGATCTTCGAGGACCTGATGAGGAAGGCCCGCGACTCCCCAGACGACATGGTAATCTACGGCAAGACCTCCGATATGCACAAGGCCGCGGTGGTCGGCGACACCGTGGGCGACCCGTTCAAGGACACCGCCGGGCCGTCCCTGCACGTGCTCATAAAGCTCCTGAGCACGATCACCCTGGTGCTGGCGCCGCTGTTCGTTTCGGGCATGTAGGGGCCGCGACGCGCGCGGTGCCTCACCGGTAGGCGGGGTCGTCCCCGCCCTCCTTCCGGCCTTCCCTGCCCCCGTCGGACCCGCGCCTTTCGCCCCTGTTCCGGCCCGGGGCCCTTCCCGGGGGAATCACCGCCAGGGGCCGGACGAATACCTTGTCGGGAAGGAGGTCGAGCTCGACGAGGCCCCGGCTCTCCATCCTCCGCAGCTCGACCATCACCCTGCCCTCCGATACATGGAGCGCCCGGGCCAGCTCTTCCGCCGTGACCGGATAGTGGTCAAGGGCGTGCTCAAGGATGCGACGCTCGAGGCTGCTGCGCAGTATCGTGGGCATGGTCGCTCCGGTGGAAGGGGCAGCAAGGCAGCAAGGGGGGCAGCAAGGCAGCAAGGCAGCAAGGCAGCAAGGGGGGCAGCAAGGCAGCAAGGCAGAAAGGCAGCAAGGGATGGCGGCCGCGACCTTCCACCCTTCCTGCCTTGCTGCCTGGCTGCCCCCCTTGCTGCCTTGCTGCCTTGCTGCCTTGCTGCCTTGCTGCCTTGCTGCCGTTCACCTATAGTACCGCTCGATGCTCTCCTCCGTGACCTGGGGCGTCGGACGGGCGGCGTCGATGATGTCTATGGCCAGGATCATGTGGGAAGGGATGACGCGTACCTTGCCCCGCAGGCCCTTGTGGGAGCCGTCGAGCTCGATGCAGACCCCGTCCACGTTGCCTATCACGGTGTAGCCGCGGAAGGTACCGCGCGTGACTATGGCCGAGTCCTTGTTCCCCAGCGAGGTGATGATGTATTTCGAGCCGTTGGTGAGGCTGACGGCCTCCGGTTTCCTGGTCATGGCTTGCCCTCCGAGCGCCGGCCGAAGGACGCTATCTCGTCCACGGTCCGGCGGTAGTTCTTGACCACCGCGCCGGCGTACCACTCGGTGGCGTTCCAGGCCTTGGAGAGGTTGCCCCGGCGTATCCGGTAGCGCCTCCGGGCGGGAGAGCGCGTCGGGCGCTCCCCGGCGGCACCCTCACCGGGTGCGCCCTCGCCGTCCCCGGGGAGGTCCGGCACGCTCTTTTCGAGGATGCCGAGGCGGCCCAGCTTGTGGAGGTTCCGGTACACCGTGGGCTTGGTGGTCGCAAGCTCTGTCGAAAGCTCGTCGATCGTCCACCCCTGTTCCGGGCGGCGGAGCAGGCAGTCCACGAGCAGCCTGAACGGGACGCCCGTCCGGGACCGCTTCCGCCCGGCGGGGCCGCTCTCGGGCAGGTACTCGATGACCCCCAGGAAGTCGACCGCAAGCGACTCCCACTTCTGGCCGATGTCGAACGGGCGGTTGACCACCCGCAGGGAGAATTCCCCCTCGGCGCCGGCGGTCCTCGGCTGGTCCTGGCCGGAGGGTTTGCGGGGAGAAGAGACGCCCCTCTGGATGGCGTCGACCGCCCGGCGGTACGCGGCCAGCGAGAGCTCGATGTTGACCTCGGTGAACCGCCAGGCCTGTGACAGGTCGTGGTAACGGATGAAGTAGCCCTTGCGGGATTCGTCCTTCTGGAGGCTCCCCTGGCCCAGGATGTCGAGCGCCGAGAGCTTGTCGAGGTGGCGGTACACCGTCGGTATGGAGGTCCCGAGCTCCCGGGCGAGCTCGCCCACGCTCCACACCCTGTCCAGGTGCCCCAGGAAGCAGTCGGCGAAGAGCCGGTAGGGCACGCTGTCGGTGAGGGTCGAAACGCCGGTGCGCGGGTCGTAGCCGGCCGGCATGTAGCCGATGGAGTTGAGGAAGGGGAGCATCGTCTCGTGCAGCGCCCCCTGGTCGGTGACCGCCGGCCCGCCCATGAGCCTTATCTCGAAGACCATCGCCCCGCCCGCCTCAGTCCAGTATGGTCTTCGTTATCGCGAGCGCCTGGCCGTCGACGAGCAGGTTGAAGAAGCCCGGGGAGTGCCGCGTGCCCCTCATCTTGACGCAGCGGATCCGGCGCTGCACGTCGACGTCGCTCACCTCCGAGAGCTTCAGGTGCAGTATCCCGTCGGCCAGGAAGCCCTCGTCGTACTTGCTGTACCGGTTGGAGTCGGGGGACATCTCGGCTATCAGCAGCACCGTCACGCCCAGCTGCCGGAGCCACTCGAAGAAGTGGAACATCTCGTTGCGCGTCATGGTCCTTTCGAAGAGGAGCTCGTAGGCCTCAAGCGAGTCGAGCGCCAGGATGTCCAGGCCTTTCTGCTCCTTCGCGTCGCCGACTATGCCCTTGATGACGCTCGCCCAGTTCTCCTTGTCGGACTCTATCTGGGCGCGGGCCATCTCCCCGCGGATCGTGCCCAGGTCCACGATGGAGAGCCGGTCCTCCATCCCTTTCAGGCCCAGGCCGAACCTCTCCATCTGGTCCAGGAGCGAGCGCTCGCTCTGCTCCAGGGATAGGTACATCCCCTTCTGGTCGCGTTGGCGGGCGTTGTTCCAGAGGATGTTCCAGGCCACGGTCGATTTCATGGTGCCCGGCGTGCCGGACAGGAGCACCACATGCCCCCTGGGGATTCCCCCCTCGAGATGGTCGTCGAAGCCCTTGATGAACGTCTTTATCCGGTCCCCGTCCACGTCCTCCCCTCCGTCCCTTCCGCGGCGCTCCCCGCATCCGCGGCAGGTCGTGCAACTACATGCAACTTATTTAACACTAACGGGTTGATTTTATAAAATAAAGGTGCCGTGAAGAAGGCGCAAGGGCGAAAGGAAGGAAGGCAGCAAGGCAGAAAGGCAGGAAGGGAGAAAGGGGGCAGGAAGGCAGCAAGGCAGCAAGGCAGGAAGGGGTATTGGAGGTCTGAAAGCAGGATACCCCCGGAATTCCTTCCAGGGGATAGAACTTCCATCGTCCCTTTCTCCCTTGCTGCCTTCCTGCCTTCCTCCCTTCCCTTGCTGCCTTCCTGCCTTCCTCCCTTCCCTTGCTGCCTTCCTGCCTTCCTCCCTTCCCTTGCTGCC
>VGTL01000028.1 GCA_016874675.1 Methanobacteriota archaeon
AGCGACACCCACCCCGTTCCGGGAACCTGGTACAACCAGGGCCGGGTCCGGATGCTCTGGGACCTCCCGCCGTTCGACATCAGCGGCATCAAGGGGTACTCGATAATGTGGGACACGAGCCCGACGACGGTCCCGCGAGAACACATCAACGTGACCGGTAACGTTTCCGAGTTCCTCGGCCCGAGGCTGCGCGACGGGTCGGGCTGGTATTTCCACATCCGGGCGTGCGACAATTCCGGGAACTGGAACGACAGCGCGACCACGTTCGGGCCGGTGTGCATCGACACGAAGGCGCCGTCGGGGCTGTCTTTGCGGATAGGGGACGGCTCCGGTTACGCGAACGACGCGCTCGTGGCCCTCTCGCCCGACGCCCCGGACCCGCAGCCCGGCTCCGGGACGGGCTGGATGGCCTTCTCCAACGACGGGACCTTCTGGACTGACTGGCTGCCGTACGATTCCGCCCTCTCCGGGTGGAACCTGACGGACTACCGGTTCGGCGGGGAGGACACGGACGGTCCGAAGACGGTCTATTTCAAGGCGCGTGACGTCGCCGGGAACGAGGTGACGGCGGAGAACAGGACGGCTGCGACCGTTTTCCTCGACCGGAGGGCGCCGGACGGTCTCGGCATTGCCATCAATGATGGCTCGGAATGGACGAACAAGGCGGATGTCACATTATTGGTCCGGGCGAGCGACCCCGAGCCGGCGAGCGGGCTCTGGCGGCTGGGCCTGAGCAACGACGGGGTCTCTTGGAGCGGCTGGACGGACTGGGCCGGCACCGCTGCCTGGTCGCTGGCGGAAGGGGCCGGGGGCGCCGATTCCGACGGCCTCAAGACGGTCCATCTGCGGGTCATGGACCGCGCCGGGAACATCGCCGGGCCGGCGTCCGCCACGATCTTTCTGGACCAGAGGCCGCCGGGCCAGCTCGGCCTGCTGATAAATGACGGGGCCGGATTCACGAACGTGAGCGAGGTCTCGCTGGCGGTCCATGTCGTGGACCCGGAGCCCGGCTCCGCCGGGCTCGAGATGGCGTTCTCGAACGACGGGTCGGAGTACGGCCCGTGGGAGCCGATGGCAGAGCTGAGGGGGAACTGGAGCCTCGTGACGGGCGCCGGCGGCAAGGATTCGGACGGGAACAAGACGGTCCGAATGATGACGCGCGACGCCGCCGGCAACCTCGGCGGTCCGGTGAACGCCTCTATTTTCCTCGACCGCGTGCGGCCGGAGCGGCTTGCGATAGCCATCAACGGCGGCGCGAGATATGCCACGAGGCCCGATGTCGATCTGTCGCTTGCGGCGGAGGACGCGGAACCGTCCTCCGGGCTCCGGGCGATGCAGTTCAGCCGGGACGGCACCGTCTGGACGGAATGGGAGCAGTTCTCCCCGTGCCGGACCTATCATCTCGACGGGCCGGACGGTCCGAGGACGCTCCATTTCAAGGTGAAGGACCGTGCCGGGAACATCGGGGGCGAGGGGACCGCGACAATAATACTGGATACGACCGCTCCGTTCCTGACGGGCGTCGTTGCGTCCGGAATCACCCCGAGGTCGGCCGTGATTATGTGGCAGACGGACGAGGAGGCGGACGGCGCCGTCGATTACGGCCCGACCGGCGCCTACGGGATGTCGGCGGCGAACGGCACTTTCGTGACCTCCCATTCGATACTGCTGACCGGTCTTCTGCCGGCCACGACCTACCACTTCCGGGTGACGTCGAAGGACGCCGCGGGCAACGGCCCGGCGCGGTCCTCCGACATCACCTTCACGACCACATCGAAGGACGACTTCGTCCCGCCGATGATATCGGATGTGAAGGTGCTGGGCCTCTCCGACCGGACGGCTGTCATCGGCTGGAGGACGAGCGAGCCGGCCGACGGCCTCGTTGAATGGGGGCCGACCGAAGCCTACGGGATGAGCGGCCGGGACAGCCGGCTCGTGCTGGTGCATAGCCTGACCTTGGGCGGCCTCTCCCCGTCGACGGCTTACCATTTCCGGGTCGCGTCGAGCGACTCGAGCGGCAACGGGCCCTCGTTCAGCCCCGACTTCACCTTCACGACGCTGGCCAGGCCGGACACCACGCCGCCCGTGATCTCGGACGTGACCATTGTGGCGTTCTCCGACAGGCAGGCGGTCATATCCTGGCTCACGGACGAGGCGGCCGACACGGTCGTCGAGTACGGAACGGACCAAGGCTACGGGAAACGGGCCGTTGACCGGGCATTGGTCCTGTCGCACCAGCTGATTCTCTCGGGGCTTGCGCCCTCCACGACCTACCATTTCAGGGTTCATGCGACGGACGCCGCCGGCAACGGGCCTGTGACCAGCCCGGACTTCGCGTTCACGACCCTTGCCCTGCCGGACACGACCCCTCCGGTCATCTCGGGCGTGAAGGTGCTCGATCTGACCGGGACGTCGGCGCTGGTGTGCTGGGACACCGACGAGGCCTCCACGGGCCTCCTGGAGCTCGGGACGGACGCAAGCTACGGGATATCCGTGGAGGACGGGGCGTTCACGACCCGCCACGCGTTGCTGCTCCAGAACCTGACGCCCGGGCGGACCTACCACTTCCGGGTGTACTCGACCGACCTTTCGGGCAACCGGGCCGGCCCGACGGGCGACGCGACGTTCACCGCGCCCTCGGAGCCCCCGGCGCCCGGGGTCGCCCGTCTCGGTCCGCTAGACCTGGTGATGGCCGCGGCGCTGCTCGCGCTGGCGGCAGCGGGGGCGGCGCTCATATCGAGGTCGCGGGGGCGGGCCGGCCGGGGGCGGACGGACTGACGGAAGGGGTCCCGGAGACCGCGGGCGTTATAAAGAACGCTCCCAATTCCGACCAGGCCTGAGCCACGCATATCAACATGACAGCATGTGAAGGCGAGGGGGTCTCCTTTGTCCGGGGACCGCAATCGAATATTTAAGCCGCCACGCTGGAGCAGAGAATGGCCGGGACCGAAAAAAAATAGGACTTATGCCATATTATCCTCGAACCTGACAAGTACTTTAATGACCAGGTTCAGGTCATCCGCATGAAGGGTCAAGCAACACTAGAGCTACGTCCGGACACCGGGGCGAACCTGCAATGACCCCAGGTCATGGGAAGAAGAGGTGCCCGGACATCCGGGTCCAGATGAGGATACTGGCGGAGCTGCACGAGAGGGGGGAACAGTATCCGACCCGGCTGGCCGGTTCGAGCAACATCGGATACCGGATGCTGCAAACTTGCCTTGCCGGACTGAGAAAACACGGCCTGGTGTCCGTCACCGACACGGAGGACGGTCACTGCATGATCAGGATCACAAGCTCCAGAATCGACCGGCTTGAGAATTACCGGGCGAACTTCAGGCCGCTCATGGAGGAATGAACCCCATGGAAGGCCGGATTGATTATTGGTACTTATAATCGATACTTATCAATGCTACTTTCCGGCGATACTTACTGGAAATACTTACCGCCGCTACTTATCATCGACGCGCTAGCTATATCATCGGGCCCTTCCATGGAGATGCGGGACCTACTCGTCCCAGAAGGAATCTGATGACAGAGAACAGGTGGATGGGGGTTTTCGGGGCAATCCTCGTGGGGTTGATGATGTTGGTGACGGCGGTCCCGTCAAGGGCGTCGGGATCCGCAAACCACTGGTGGGAGCAGAACACCGGACAGGACTTCGCATCGGACACGATGACGAATGTCCATGTCTGCAACGTGAATCCCGGGTTTTATTTCGTTCATCTTGAAGACAATGAATCCGATACCTATGATTTTGATTACTCATCGAATCTTGTTCCTGTGCCGATATGGGATAAATTAATTAACAATACAGATGTTGGCACATATTCTCAATCATTCACGCCCGACATCGATGGCGTTGTGGACAAGGTGGATTTAAGGGTATATCGTACTGGGCAGACGTATCCAAAAACACCGGCAAATGAAGACGCAAAACTTATCATCCGGATTACCGACGCTGTCCAGAGTGGCGACTACGAACCGATCATGGACAATGTAAAGGTGGAGTGGCAATTTGCGCCATCGCAGGTGCCCAAGGATTCAGGATCGTACACATACTTTCTGACTGAATACGACTCTTGCCATAGCACTCCCTTGGAGGCCGGTACAGTATATGACCTTGTTGTCACGAGCGATGCAGATGTTAATCAACAACAGGGTGTCGGTTATTTCTGGGATGCCGATTTCAATCAGGACACCTCGGGGACAGATGGATGCCGAAAAGCGTACGATAAGGACAACGAACCCGAATGGAAGGCGATATCATATGATTTCCCGTTCAAGGTATATGTCCATAACTTTGTCCATTCCGGCGACATCGTCTCGGTGGTCCACGACTGCGGCTCCCAGGTAACCTTCTCCGAGACCTTCATCGAGCACCGGGAAGGTGGAACATTGGTATTCTCCGTCCGCACCGGACCCACTTCGTCGCCGGACGGGAGCTGGAGCGATTGGGTGGATCAAGGGTATGGCACCGAATCCCCCGGTCTAGACCCGAACCGGTATGTCCAATTCAGAATCGAGTTCGTCGCCGGAGATGACGATCTCACGACAGAAGGCGTCTGCGTGGTCCGAATCGGGTGGTTGTGACGCATAAAAGTTACCTCGGATTTGCTCCATCTTTTTTCGGAGCAACCAGCTTTTTCTCAAGGGGGGCGTGTTCCGCTGGATATCTCCGGCATACAGCCATGGTGGCCTGTTCGGTGATTGGTCGACTTGGAGGTCCTATTTCGGTGCTTACGTAATATATTTATACTGTTAGATGAATGATGAATGGGCCTCATTATGCAAGGCAATCCACCGATTGGTAAATTCGGCCCGATTCTATTCAGCGGATTGCTTGTCATGAGTGGCTTCTTAGTTATCCCCCATCAGATCGGCGCCAAGCCAGAATCCTGTAACGCCAGATCGGAATCCTGGATCATCAACGACTTGGGACGCCCATCTCCCGACATCGATGTTTTCGGTCTGGACGACCTGACAATAGGAGATCTGGATTGTGACGGAGCATCGGAGATATATGTAAATTGCTGGTCAGATGCTCATGTATATCGATTTGTCGGGCGTAATAATAGCTGGGAAGTGGACGATATCGGGCAATTGCTGGCTAATTCTCGAGGGAATTCTATTGAGATAGGAGATGCTGATGATGATGGACATGACGAACTGTATGCCGGCGCGTACCTTACAAGGGACAGAAATTACGTATATCAATTGAGGAAGGGCGAAGCTGGCTGGGAAAAAGACCTGCTCGGCGCCACCGGCAACACCAGCAACGGGTTCGCCATAGGCGACGGGAACAATGATGATCGGAACGAGCTCTTCAGTTCCGACGTGGATAGTCATGTTTACATGTTTTACAAAGCACAGACCTGGAACTGCCAGGATATCGGAAACGGCTCGGAGTATCAAAGTGATTACGCTATAATGCGCGGTATTGCCGTCGGAGACGGTGACAACGACGGGAAGAACGAGGTCTACGCGTCCAATAATGATGGCCTCACCTTCCGGGCCGAATATTCCGGGTACGGATGGAACTGGACCGAGATTGACAGGCATAAAAACACAGCACTTAGCGATTTGGCATTGGGTGACGCGGACAACGATGGTAAGGACGAAATCTGCGTATTGACGGTCGGTACCAACACCTCGACGATCATGTATAAATGGAACTGTTCCTCAAAATCATGGGATGGCGTCGTGATGACCGGGTACCTCCCGAGTTATGGTACGGGTGACTATCGCATATGCATTGGCGATGGCAATGGAAATGGTTGGAACGAAGTGTACGTTTCAATGGGTTATTATCTGTATCAGCTCTCATTCATCAACGGGACGTGGATGTCGACTTACCTCGGCTCGGCGAATGCCGGTATCATGTCTCTTGCGACAGGATCGGCGGCCGGCGACCCCAACCAGAAGGAGATATACGCTGCATGCAACGACGGCCACCTCTACCAGTTCTACAATGACGTCTTCCCGCCAGCCAATCCGTCCGTCCGGAGCGACACCCACCCCGTTCCGGGAACCTGGTACAACCAGGGCCGGGTCCGGATGCTCTGGGACCTCCCGCCGTTCGACATCAGCGGCATCAAGGGGTACTCGATAATGTGGGACACGAGCCCGACGACGGTCCCGCGAGAACACATCAACGTGACCGGTAACGTTTCCGAGTTCCTCGGCCCGAGGCTGCGCGACGGGTCGGGCTGGTATTTCCACATCCGGGCGTGCGACAATTCCGGGAACTGGAACGACAGCGCGACCACGTTCGGGCCGGTGTGCATCGACACGAAGGCGCCGTCGGGGCTGTCTTTGCGGATAGGGGACGGCTCCGGTTACGCGAACGACGCGCTCGTGGCCCTCTCGCCCGACGCCCCGGACCCGCAGCCCGGCTCCGGGACGGGCTGGATGGCCTTCTCCAACGACGGGACCTTCTGGACTGACTGGCTGCCGTACGATTCCGCCCTCTCCGGGTGGAACCTGACGGACTACCGGTTCGGCGGGGAGGACACGGACGGTCCGAAGACGGTCTATTTCAAGGCGCGTGACGTCGCCGGGAACGAGGTGACGGCGGAGAACAGGACGGCTGCGACCGTTTTCCTCGACCGGAGGGCGCCGGACGGTCTCGGCATTGCCATCAATGATGGCTCGGAATGGACGAACAAGGCGGATGTCACATTATTGGTCCGGGCGAGCGACCCCGAGCCGGCGAGCGGGCTCTGGCGGCTGGGCCTGAGCAACGACGGGGTCTCTTGGAGCGGCTGGACGGACTGGGCCGGCACCGCTGCCTGGTCGCTGGCGGAAGGGGCCGGGGGCGCCGATTCCGACGGCCTCAAGACGGTCCATCTGCGGGTCATGGACCGCGCCGGGAACATCGCCGGGCCGGCGTCCGCCACGATCTTTCTGGACCAGAGGCCGCCGGGCCAGCTCGGCCTGCTGATAAATGACGGGGCCGGATTCACGAACGTGAGCGAGGTCTCGCTGGCGGTCCATGTCGTGGACCCGGAGCCCGGCTCCGCCGGGCTCGAGATGGCGTTCTCGAACGACGGGTCGGAGTACGGCCCGTGGGAGCCGATGGCAGAGCTGAGGGGGAACTGGAGCCTCGTGACGGGCGCCGGCGGCAAGGATTCGGACGGGAACAAGACGGTCCGAATGATGACGCGCGACGCCGCCGGCAACCTCGGCGGTCCGGTGAACGCCTCTATTTTCCTCGACCGCGTGCGGCCGGAGCGGCTTGCGATAGCCATCAACGGCGGCGCGAGATATGCCACGAGGCCCGATGTCGATCTGTCGCTTGCGGCGGAGGACGCGGAACCGTCCTCCGGGCTCCGGGCGATGCAGTTCAGCCGGGACGGCACCGTCTGGACGGAATGGGAGCAGTTCTCCCCGTGCCGGACCTATCATCTCGACGGGCCGGACGGTCCGAGGACGCTCCATTTCAAGGTGAAGGACCGTGCCGGGAACATCGGGGGCGAGGGGACCGCGACAATAATACTGGATACGACCGCTCCGTTCCTGACGGGCGTCGTTGCGTCCGGAATCACCCCGAGGTCGGCCGTGATTATGTGGCAGACGGACGAGGAGGCGGACGGCGCCGTCGATTACGGCCCGACCGGCGCCTACGGGATGTCGGCGGCGAACGGCACTTTCGTGACCTCCCATTCGATACTGCTGACCGGTCTTCTGCCGGCCACGACCTACCACTTCCGGGTGACGTCGAAGGACGCCGCGGGCAACGGCCCGGCGCGGTCCTCCGACATCACCTTCACGACCACATCGAAGGACGACTTCGTCCCGCCGATGATATCGGATGTGAAGGTGCTGGGCCTCTCCGACCGGACGGCTGTCATCGGCTGGAGGACGAGCGAGCCGGCCGACGGCCTCGTTGAATGGGGGCCGACCGAAGCCTACGGGATGAGCGGCCGGGACAGCCGGCTCGTGCTGGTGCATAGCCTGACCTTGGGCGGCCTCTCCCCGTCGACGGCTTACCATTTCCGGGTCGCGTCGAGCGACTCGAGCGGCAACGGGCCCTCGTTCAGCCCCGACTTCACCTTCACGACGCTGGCCAGGCCGGACACCACGCCGCCCGTGATCTCGGACGTGACCATTGTGGCGTTCTCCGACAGGCAGGCGGTCATATCCTGGCTCACGGACGAGGCGGCCGACACGGTCGTCGAGTACGGAACGGACCAAGGCTACGGGAAACGGGCCGTTGACCGGGCATTGGTCCTGTCGCACCAGCTGATTCTCTCGGGGCTTGCGCCCTCCACGACCTACCATTTCAGGGTTCATGCGACGGACGCCGCCGGCAACGGGCCTGTGACCAGCCCGGACTTCGCGTTCACGACCCTTGCCCTGCCGGACACGACCCCTCCGGTCATCTCGGGCGTGAAGGTGCTCGATCTGACCGGGACGTCGGCGCTGGTGTGCTGGGACACCGACGAGGCCTCCACGGGCCTCCTGGAGCTCGGGACGGACGCAAGCTACGGGATATCCGTGGAGGACGGGGCGTTCACGACCCGCCACGCGTTGCTGCTCCAGAACCTGACGCCCGGGCGGACCTACCACTTCCGGGTGTACTCGACCGACCTTTCGGGCAACCGGGCCGGCCCGACGGGCGACGCGACGTTCACCGCGCCCTCGGAGCCCCCGGCGCCCGGGGTCGCCCGTCTCGGTCCGCTAGACCTGGTGATGGCCGCGGCGCTGCTCGCGCTGGCGGCAGCGGGGGCGGCGCTCATATCGAGGTCGCGGGGGCGGGCCGGCCGGGGGCGGACGGACTGATCGGGGCGGTCCCGGAATCCCGCTGCCCCCTCGCTGCCCGCTGCCCCTTTTCACAAAGCCCCCTGCAGCTTTTTGTTTTTTTGTTAATATGAAGGGCGATATGGACCCTTGGAAGTTCGACAGGTTTTAATATGCGCACTGGCTAGACGCGGGCGTTGGTCGCGCGCAGGCAGAACGCGGTTGCAGGGAAGGCCCAGAGGACCGGCGCGGGACCGGCCCCGGGCGCCCGCCGGGGGCCGGGCCTGGCCCTGCCCGATTTCGAAAAGGAGCAGCTCAGGCGCGAGCTCGACGACCTGCGCCAAAGCGAATCCGGCTTCCGCGCCATGTTCGACCACATCCCCATCGGCGTGTACCGCACGACGCCCGACGGGAAGGTCCTGATGGCCAACGCCGCGATGGTGCGGATGCTCGAGTGCCGGACCTTCCAGGAGCTTTCCGACCGCAACCTCCAGGGGGCGCCCTACGAGCCCGAGTACGGCCGGGACTGGTTCAAACAGGAGATCCTCAAGGAAGGCGAGCTCAGGGGGCTCGAGTCCACCTGGACCCTGGCCAGCGGCGCCCGGCTCCGCGTCCGGGAGAACGCCCGTGTCGTGCGCGCCCGGGACGGCAAGGTCCTCTACTTCGAGGGCACGGTGGAGGACATCGGGCGCCGCCAGGAGGCCGACGAGCTCATGAGGGCCAAGGCGGACTTCCTGGAGGAGGTGGTCTCCAACGCCTCCGTGGGCATCTTCGTCATCGACGAGGACAACCGGTACGTGCTCATCAACCCGGAGTGCGGCCGGATAGTCGGCCACGAGCCGGACGACTGGACCGGGAAGGAGGCCGGGCTCAACGTCCACCCCGAGGACCAGGGGAAGGCCCTGGCGCACTTCATCCAGGCGCTCAGCGGCGAGCAGAACGAGTTCGAAATCAGAATCCAGGCCTCGGACGGCCGCTACCGCAACTGCCGGGTCAACATCTCCCCGATGGTGCTGGGCGGTCGGGCCCACGTGCTGGGCCTCGTCACGGACGTCACGAATCTCCGGTCCGCCGAGAGGGAGCTCATGCAGCGGCGGACCTACAGCCTCAGCACCATACTGGTGCTGGCCATCTCGGCGATGACGGCGGCTATCCCCCCCGACAGCCTGGAGCGGTCAATGGCCGCGTTCGAGGAGACCTTCGCCCGGCGCTTCCAGACCCTTTTCGAGGACGACATGCAGCTCATCGGCAGCTACGAGAACCCCGACGGGACCGGCAACGCCGGCCGGGAGGCCGTCCTCAAGCGCTTCCTGAGGTTCTACTCCAGCCTGCTGCACATCATGGGCGTCCGGACCGAGTACTCGAGCCACCAGACCGAGGGCATCTTCGAGATACTCGACTGCATCTGGCTCGACGACGCCCGGAAGGGCCCGGTGCCCTGCCGGGTGTGCAAGACGATCCTTTGCGGCAGCTTCGCCTGGACCGGCCTGGGGGGCTTCGCCGTGCAGGAGCCGACAATGGCGTCCGGCGCCCGGACCTGCCTCTTCCGGTTCCGGGTGGAGCCCCTGAGGCGCCCGCCGGAGCAGACCGTTCTACCTTCCGAGTAGCGCCCGCCGGGGCAGACCGTTCTCCCTTGCCAGTGGCACCCGCCCGGGCAGACCGTTCTCCCTTCTCAGTAGGTGCGCGCCAGGTGGGCCTGCTCGGAGGCCTCGCGCTCGCACACGACGCATCTCCCCGAGTAGGGCGCCTTCTCGTAGAGCGTCCCGAGTAGCTTTGCCCCGAGGCGGTCCTCCATCTCGTGCCCGCAGGAGTCTTGGCCGCACCAGCCGGCCCGCAGGATCCCGTCGGCGTGCTCGTCGTCGAGCGAGAAGATGTCGCGCACGCCGCTCTTGAGCATCGACACGGACCGGGCCGTCATGTCCATGGCCATGAGGTCCAGCATCCGCCGGACCTCGGGCATCATCCCGACGCGGGGCACGGTGGCCTTCTGGCGGGTGTCCCGGCGCACGAGCACCACGTTGCCCTCCTTGATGTCCCGGGGGCCGATCTCGATTCTCAGGGGGACGCCGCGCAGCTCCCAGTAGTAGTACTTGGCCCCGGGCCGGATGTCGCGGTTGTCCAGGCGGGCCCTAAGGCCGGTCTTCTGGAGCTCCCGCGCTATCGCGTCGGCCTCGGCAATGACGGGCTCGCGGGTCTCCTTTGCCAGGATGGGCACCACGACCACCTGGATCGGCGCGATCGAGGGCGGGAGCACCACCCCGCCGTCGTCGCCGTGGACGGCCACCACCGCGCCCAGGAGCCTCTCGCTCATCCCGTAGGTGGTCTGGTGCACGTGGCGGTGCTCCCCGCCCTCGGCCTCGTACTTGATGTCGTAGGCCCTGGCGAAGTTCTCCCTGTACTGGTGGATGGTCCCTATCTGGAGCGTCCTCCCGTCGGGAAGGAGGGTGTCCGCGGCCAGAGAGTAGAACGCCCCGGGGAACTTGTCCCAGTCGGGGCGCTTGAACACGAGAAAGCCCAGACCCAGCCTGGAGGCGAGCCGTGCCATTATGTGAAGGTCCTCCTGGATCTGCCTCTCGGCGCCCTCGAAGTCGGAGTGGCAGGTGTGCGCCTCGAAGAAGTGGAACTCGCGCATCCGGATGAACGCCCGGGTCTGCTTGGTGTCGAAGCGGAAGGCGTTCACGATCTGGAATAGCTTGAGCGGCAAATCGGCGTGCGAGCGCACCCAGAGCGAGAAGATGGGGTACATCGCCGTCTCCGATGTGGGCCGCAGCAGGAGCCTGACGTCGAGGTCGTTCCCGCCGGCGCGCGTGACCCAGTAGACCTCGTCGGAGAAGCCCTTGATGTGCTGCTCCTCCTTGCGGAACTGGTCCTCGGGGACCAGGAGCGGGAAGCAGACCTCGCCGTGGCCGCTCTCGGCCATCTCCTTGCGGATGATGGAGTCTATCGCGGTCATCGTCCTCCACCCGTGGGCGGTCCAGATGTTGAGCCCCTTGACCGGGTAGCGCTTGTCGCAGAGGTCGGCGCGCTCCACCACCTCGTTGTACCACTCGTTGAAGTCCTCCGACTTCCTGTGCCCGAGCGGCGTCTGCCCCTCCTCGTCGGCCGGCATCGTCGTCGCCTCCTCAACCGACAGGCCCGATAAAACGGTTTCGGTGATGCCGGGCAAATGGACGTCCCTTGCGTCCCTTGCGTCCGTGTCTCGCGCGACAGTTATAAGCCCGCATTCTCATTATGCGCAGGGGAGGAGAGGTTTGCCGGCGAAGAGGGTCGAGATAAGGGCCTCGGGCGAGCTCAGGAAGGTGATGGCCCTCCACTTCGAGGAGATAAGGCAGGCGGCCGAGGAGGGGAAGGGCAAGGTCGCCTGGTGCACGAGCGTCGGCCCGGCCGAGCTGCTCCAGGCGCTCGGGTTCCGCGTGTACTTCCCGGAGAACCACGGGGCCATCCTCGGGACCAGCCGCGCCAGCGCCGACCTCATCCCCGTCGCGAACGCGGCCGGCTACTCTCCGGAGATATGCTCCTACCTCACCTCGGACATCGGGGGCTACCTCAAGGGCGCAACGCCCCTCAAGAGGCTCTACGGCTTCAAGGGCATCCCCCGGCCCGACGTCCTCGTCTACAACACCAACCAGTGCCGCGACGTGCAAGACTGGTTCTCCTTCTACCAGCGGGAGTTCAACGTGCCCCTCGTCGGCGTCAGCACCCCCCACCCGGTCCCGGCCCTGGAGGAAAGGCACATAAAGGGGGTCGAGTCCCAGATGGAGGCCCTGGTGGAGCCGCTCGAGAAGGTGGCGGGCACGAGGCTCGACCCGGGAGAGCTCCGGAGGGCCCTCGCCCTCTCGCGCGAGTGCACCGACCTTTGGAACGAGGTCCTCCGGACCGGGGCCGCCGTCCCCTCGCCGCTGACGTTCTTCGACGAGTGCATCCACATGGGCCCGGCCGTCGTGATGAGGGGCCGGCAGGAGGCCGTCGACTACTACAAACTGCTGCTGGCCGAGATGAAGGAGCGCCTGAAGGACCGGGTCGCCGCCGTCGAGGGCGAAAGCCTCAGGCTCTACTGGGACGGCATGCCCGTCTGGGGCCGGCTTCGGGACCTCTCCGAGCAGTTCGCCGCGCTGCGCGCCTGCGTCGTGGTGTCCACCTACTGCAACAGCTGGATATTCGACGAGCTGGACCCCTCCCGGCCTTTCCACTCGATGGCCAGGGCCTACACCAAGCTCTTCATCAACCGGACCGAGCAGGTCAAGCAGGAGTACATAAGGAGGCTCGTGCGCGATTTCAGGGCCCACGGGATAATCTTCCACGACTCGAAGACCTGCCCCAACAACGCCAACTCGCGCTACGGCATGCCCCAGAGGCTCTCGAAGGAGGGCATCCCGACCCTCGTCATCAACGGGGACCTTTGCGACCTGCGGTTCTACTCGGACGCGCAGGTGAGGACGAGCATCGAGGCGTTCACGGAGCAGCTGGCGGAGAGATGAAGGATGAGGCAGCAAGGCAGCAAGGCAGAAAGGCAGCAAGGGGGGCAGGAAGGCAGCAAGGGAGCAAGGCAGCAAGGGGGGCAGGAAGGCAGCAAGGCAGCAAGGGAAACGGGACGACCCGTCGTCCCCTTGCTGCCTTGCTGCCTTCCTGCCTTCCTGCCTTCCCTTGCTGCCTTGCTGCCTTCCTGCCTTGCTGCCCCGTGACTCGTTTTGTATGAACAACAACATCAATGAGGTAGGATGACCGAATATTTCCTGGGCATCGACATCGGCTCGTGGAGCACAAAGGCGGTGCTCATCGACGCCAAAAAGCGCCTGGCGGGCAAGTGCCTCCGGCGCTCCGGGGTCGAGCTCCGGAAGGTGGCGGAGGACTGCCGCGACGAGGCGCTGCGACAGGCGGGGGCGGGGCCCTCCGGCATCAGGCGCACGGTCGCAACCGGCTTTGCCCGCGACGTCATCGCCGCCGACGGCGTCCGCACGGAGATATCCTGCCACGCCCGCGGCGCGTTCCACCACTTCCCGCGGGAGCTCACCGTAATCGATATAGGCGGGCAGGACAACAAGGTCATCCGCGTGAGCCCGCACGGCAGGCACATATCGTTTAGGATGAACCGCAAGTGCGCCGCCGGCACGGGCGCCTTCCTCGAGGAGGTGGCGCTCAAGCTCGACATACCGCTCAAGGACTTCACCGAGCTCTCGCGCAGATCGACGAAGAAGCTCTCCATCGGCGCCTTCTGCACGGTCTTCACCAGCACCGAGGTCCTCTCGCTGGTCAGGAAGGGCGAGAGGAAGGAGGACATAGCGCGGGGCCTGCTGGCCTCGGTCGCGGCCCGCATCATGGAGATGGAGCCCATCTCGGGCACGGTCGTTTTGACGGGCGGGGTCATCGCCTTCAACCCCGGCCTCAAGGACGTGTTCGAGCAGGACTTCGGCCTGGAGGTCCTCGTGCCGCCCGACCCGCAGTTCTGCGGGGCGCTGGGGGCCGCCCTGTACGCCCTGGAGGGCGCCGGCACGGAGCGGGCGGGTCCGGAGGGCGCGGGACCGAAGGGTGCCGGTCCGGATGTCCCGGTGCCGAAAGGCCGGAACCGGGAGGGCTGAGATTTGGCGGAGGGCGGTCCCAAGCCGTTCGGGTACAGGGCCGTGGCGGACCGGGCCTGGGACGAACTGGCGGCCCTCGACCCCGCGGATTTCATGAAGAGGGGCGGGGCGTCGCCGGCGGGGGACGGCGCCTGCAGGATAAAGTTCTTCGGCCGGGAGTCGACCATCGACTACGGGCACCGCAAGGTCACGGACCACAAAGGGGGGCGCGCCAATGTCACGGTCGAGATCGTCCTGCTCCACTACCTTCTGGGGGCCAGCGAGCTCCCCCTCTCCGGCCGCCTGCGGTCTTTTCGGGAGTTCGCGGACGCCGAGGCCTACCAGGACGCCTTCCGGCGCCGGGCCATCGAGCCCCTGGCTCAGGCCTTCGGCCCGCACCCGGAGAGGTTCGAGGAGGCGGCCCGGGCGCTCGGTGGCGTCCCGGCCGGGCTCGCCACGGGGGACCGCAATTTCCGTCTCCCGGCCCTGCCGCGCCTTCCGGTGGTGTGCATCCTGTGGCTGGGCGACGACGAGGTCCCCTCCTCGGCGCAGGTCCTTTTCGACGACACCGCCGGCCGGCAGGTCCCGGTGGAGGACCTCGCCGTCGTCGGGGAGTTCGCCGTCTACCTCCTCATAGAGGAGGCCGGGCTCCGGAGCCCCGCGGTGGGGCGGATATTCGCGTACGGGTGAGGCGCCGGCGCCTTCGCCCGTCAGTGGCGCCGCTGGGCCGGCTCCGTCTCCCCTGCTCCGTGCTCTCCCTCGGCGCTCTCCGAATCGATGCCCCTCTTCTCCGGGGCGCCCTTCGCCGGTATGTCGGGAAGGGAGCTTGCGACCGATGGCTCCCCGGGGACCGTCTCGGGTTCCGGCCGCCCCCTCCGTCGCAGGAAGACCATCGCGCCCATCGCGGCCGCGATGACGACCAGCCCCAGCACGACCGCCCAGGAGTGGTCCTGGTTGTCCACCCGGACCCTGAAGGACTCCTCGTTGACGTTGCCCAGGGAGTCGGCCGCCCGGATGTCCAGCCTGTGGACACCGTTGTCTTGGATTCCGGTGGCCCAGTCGAACTTGAAGATGCCACGGTCGCGGTCGGCCAGAAGCTCCCTCCACTCTCCGCCGTCCAGCCTGTACCGGTAGGTCCCTATCGCCGAGCGGTCCTCGATGCGGAACGAGATGTCCGAGCGGCCGCTGAGCTCCCGCCCCGTCAGCAGCGAGATGGACGGGCCGGAGTTGTCCACCATCAGGCGCCTCGTGGCAAGGGAGGTCCGGCCCGAAACGTCGGTCACGCCGACCTCGAGGTCGTTTTCGCCCTCGGGCAGGTTGCGGGTGTTGACGAGCGCCTCCCACTGCCCCGTGGAGCGGTCCAGCGCGGCCGGCCAGGTGCGGTTGGCCGCGCGCAGGGTGACGGATTCCACCTCCAGGTCGTCGGAGGCGGAGAGCCGCACCACCACCTCGCCGGCGATGTGGACGTCGTCGGGGGGCGAGATCACCGCGGCCTTCGGGTCGCGGTTGTCCACCGTGAACGGCAGCTCCGAGACGGTCTCGTGGCCGATGCCGTCGACCGCCCTCACCCCGAGCAGGTGCGACCCCGCCGGGAGCAGGGTCGTGTCCAGCGGCTCCGAGGCGTTCGTCCAGTCCAGCCCGTCGACGCGGTACTCCGTCCTCTCAAGGAAAAGGTCCGAGGCCCAGGCCGCGACGTCCACCGTCCCGCACACGAACCCGTGCGCCCGCGGGGACTGCACCCGGAGCGACGGCGGCGTGTTGTCCACGCAGATCTTTATCTCGGCCGTGCGCTTCCGGCCCGCAAGGTCGGTGACCTCGGCGACCAGGGCGTGGGCCCCGTCCGCCAGCCGGCCGGTGTCCAATCCGGCCAGGTACAGGTCGCCGTCCCTCCCCAGGGCCGTGCCGGAGCCGTCGACGGTCAGCCGGACGCTCTGCACACCGGCCGCGTCGCTCGCTTCGATGGCGATCTCGATCGTCCCCTCCACGAATGTCGGCCGGACCGGCCCGGCGAACCGGACCCTTGGCTCGGAATTGTCCACAATGACACCGACCGATGATTCGGTCACGTGGCCGGCCGCATCGGTCGCCCGGACGACGACCGAGGCGGGACCGTCGGGCGAGCCGGTGGTGTTCCAGGGCTCGTCCAGCCCCCTCCAGGTCCGAAGGTCCGTGCTGTACAGGGCGGGCTCCAGGAAGAGGCCGGATTCATCGGACACGAGGGCCTCTACGGAGACCGTCCCGGAGACCACCTCGCCCCCGCGCGGTGAAACCGCCAGTACCTGCGGGGCATGGTTGTCGACGTTGAACTCCACCGCCGGGGTGGAGACGGAGCGGCCGGCAAGGTCCGTAGCGGTGACGTTCGCGAAGTACCGTCCGTCGGGCAGCCCGGTCGTGTCCAGGCCAGAGGTGAAAAGGCCCGAGGCCGGGTCGAGCATCATGACCGTCCCTTCCACCCTCACGGGGGTGCCGTTGCCCGACCGGAACACCTCCAGACCCACCGAGCGAAGCCCGACCGCGTCGTCGGCGCGGGCCTTGACCGCGAGGTAGCCCTGGGCGAACTCGCCGCTGTACGGACGGACCAGCAGGACGGCCGGGTCGTTGTTGTCCACGAGGACGGACACCGTCGCGAGGGTCTCGTGGCCCGCGGCATCGAGCGCCCTTGCGGAGATCTCGTGCCTCCCGTCGGCGAGCCGGGTGGTGTCCAAAGGCTGGCCAATGTCGACCCAGCCCTGGCCGTCGACACGGTACTCGATGGAGCCGGGGTGAGCGTCGCGCGCTTCGACCAAGAGCTCGCAGGTCCCGCCCATGCACTCCCCCTCCATCGGAAAGAGTATGAGAAGCGAGGAGGCGGCGTTGTCCACCCGGAAGGTCGTTTCGGAGGAGACGGCGTGCCCCGCCAGATCGGTGGCCGTCAGGTTGATCGTCGCCTCCCCGTCGGCAAGAAGGCGCGTGTCGAGCTCGGCCTCGCAGCACCCGGTTGCGAGGTTGGGCACCAGCCTGCCCAGCGAGAGGGCGGCCCGCCCTTCCTGGGAGATCGTGGCGCAGACCAAAGACACCCCGGCGATGTCCGAGGCGGCGACCCTGATCGGGGTCCTGCCTTCCACGAACCCGCCGGCGGGGGGCCACAGGAGCTCCGGCGCCGCCGGTGGCAGGTTGTCGACCACGACGGACCGGCGCTCCACCGTGAAGTGGCCGGCCTGGTCCAGCGCGCGCACCGCCACCTCGTGCGGGCCGTCCCTGAGCGTTCGGGTGTCGTGCCCTCCCGCGGGTGTGAAATCGTTCCAGGAGCCCCCGTCGATGCTGTAGGAGAACGAGCCCGGGAAGGCGTCCGCCATAGAGCCGTCCAGGGCCATGGTGCCAAAGACCACGTCGCCCGTCCGGGGCCGGTTCACCGTCAGGACGGGCGCGTTGTTGTCGATGTTGAACGCATGTTGCGAGGAACGCACGTTCCCGGCGGCGTCGGTCGCGGTGACCGTCACGGTCGCCGGGCCGTCCTTGCACCGGGTGGTGTCCAGCGCGTAGGCATAGCAGCCCCCCGAGGCGTCGAGGGGGATGTCGGGGGCGTCCAGCCAGGCGCCGCCCGGAAGGGCGAACCTCAGCGAAACGCCCCTTATCCCGTACTGGTCGCGGGCGGTGGCCTTGATGGCGTGCACGCCGCAGATGAAGCCGCCCGCCGCGGGGTCCTGCAGGACCGGAGCGTCGGGCGCGGTGTTGTCCACCTTCACGCCCACCTCGGCCGTCCGGTATACCCGGGTGGTGGCGGGCGCGGCGGCGTCAGTCGCGCGGACCTCCAGCCGGTGGTCTCCGTCCGTCAGGCCGCCGGTGTTCCAGGCCCCGGCGTACGCGCCGGCCCCCGCGGCCGAGAGGGCGACCCAGGCGCCCGAGCCGTCGACCCGGTACTCCACGGAGGAGATGCCCTCCGTGTCGGAGGCGAGCGCCCTTATGGTGAATGTCCCGCCGACGGTGGCGCCCTCGGCCGGCGACTGGACGGTCAGGACCGGGCAGGTGCGCACGTAGAACGAGACGGTGTCCGACGCGCTGTTGCCGTCCGGGTCGGAGACGACGGCCCTCAGGCGGTGCTCCCCGTCGCCCAGCGGGCGCGGGTCCAGCGCGGCGACGTAGCCCCGGTTGCCGCCGCCAAGGTCGGATTCAGCGTACACGGTGGTCAGGAGCCCGCCGTCGACGAAGACCTCCATCCGCTCGCCGCTCGAGTCGTTTGAGAAGTCCACCCTGAGCGTGATGTCGCCGGAGTTCGTGAGCGTCGCGCCCTGCCGGGGCTCCAGGACCTCGACCGAGGAGAGGCCCCAGTTGTCGATTGTGCAGGGCCGGGCGTCCGAGCCAGAGCCGGCGGAGTTGAACGCCGTCACCTTGAGCGTGTGGGGCCCGTCCCGGAACACCGTGGTGTCAAGGGCGCACTCCCAGCGCGAGGCGGCGGCGTTCCAGGCCATCATGCAGGCGAGACGGTCGTCGATATAGGCGCCCATCGAGGAGGCGCCGGCGGCACCGGCGGCCACGGGGGCGTTGCCCGAGAGCGTGGCGCCGCTCGAGGGCGTGATGATCGCAACGGCCGAGGGAGGGGCCCCCCCGATGGCGCCGTTGGCCACCGTGACGCTGATGGACCTCCTTAGTACTATGCCGTCGTTGTCGCGGGCGGCGACGGTGATGTCGTATGTCCCGTCCGGGAGCGAGGTGGTGTCCCAGGCCGTCTCCCAGTACAACGTGCCGGGGGCCTGGATGAGCGAAGTCCACGTGGTCTGCCCGGCTATCTGGAACCCGGCGAACACCACATCGTTCACGCCCGGGTCCTCGTCGTCGAGCGCCACCCGGAACAGGCAGTCGTTGCCCTTCACGGTGGAGCCGTCCACGGGGGAGACGAGCTTCATCCAGGGGGCCCCCATCTGGAGCAGGATCCACGCCGGGGCGACGAACACGCCGCCGGCGTTCTCGCGGGTCTTGACCTGGTCCAGGTTGACGGTCCGGTCCCACCAGAACTCGCGCTTGCCCGCCGGCCTGTCGGCGTCGTAGTACCGCAGGAGCATGCCCGGCAGGGCGGCCCCGCCGAGGGCCAGGTCGTAGTCGGCGTCCACGAGGCTCGGGGAGAGCGGGTTGTACGGGACCAGGAGCTCGAACTCGTAACGGTCGTTTTGGGTCCCGGGCTCGTTGATGTAGCTGGCGTCGCCCTTGCCGTCGACATCGTCAGTGCCCGAATCCGATTTCCAGGTGGCCGGGTCCGTGGTGGTGTCCACCCTGCCGTCCGTGTGGGTGCCGCCGGCTGATAATTCGCAGTACTGCTCGAAGTTGGGCATGGAGCCATCCAGCACGCCGTTGCGGGACCCGTCCCCCGAGCCCCCCTGCTCGAAGTAGATCCTCATCGCGTCGCCCGCGGCGGGCACGGCGTCGCGCACGACCAGCCCGAAGTGGAGGTCGTAGCTCGAGGTGTCCTGCATGATGAAGACGGTGGCGGGTATGCTGTCCCCCTGGAAGTTGCAAAGGGATATGTCCCGGGAGTAGCAGTCCGCCCAGCTGAAGTCGCCGGTGATGTCGCCGTCGACGACGGGGGCCCCCGAGCGGGCGTAGGTGGCGTAGAAGGTCCGGTCCTTCGCCGGCATCCCCAGCTGGAGGTCGGCATAGGAGCTGACGTTGGTCGGGCTGCCCGAGGTCATGTCCCAGTAGTAGGACTTCCCCTCGTTGTGGAAGTAGACCTCGATGAACAGGCCGATCTCGTCGGTCCCGATGACATTGAGGTCCGACTCCGACACGGAGTCGTCCTTCGGGTCCAGGGGTATCCGCACCTCCCGGTTGTAGTACGACCCCTCCACGCTCACGGCGAAGTCGAAGTTGTCCAGCGAGCCCTTGTCGGTGCTGCCGTCCCCGCCGTCGTTGGTCCAGCCCCCGGCCGCGGCGTTGTAGTACCCGTCCCAGTACCTGCGGCTCAGCGAGGTCGAGCCCCCGAGCTTCACGAAGTTCTCGTTGCCGCCGGTCAGCAGGTCGTCGTGGGGGCCGTCGTACCCGGCGGTGGCCCCTTCGCCCTCGTCGAAGTAGAGCGTCACGTAGTCGTTCGCGGAGGAGCTCGAGCTCGGGTAGACCAATCCCGCGTAGAGGTAATCGTCGTCGTTCATCAGGAACAGGTAGCAGAACCTGGTCGAGGCGGGCGAGCCGAAGTCCGAAAGCGTGATGTTGCGGACGAAGGACCGGTCCCACTCGGTCGTGGAGGAGGTGCCCCGGGAGATCTGGCCGTCGAGGCTGATGTCGGTCCCGGCGTCGCCGTTGAAGTACGAGTACAGCTGCCGGGGGTTGGCCGGGTCGGCCAGCGGGTCGATGTGCGCCTGCGAGAACGGCAGGAGCAGAGTCAGGGCCGTGGTCAGGTAGGCGGCGGTCAGACACACCACTATCGTCAACGTCATCTTCTTGGATGCCATCTTCTCACCTCGTATCGATTCGTATCCGATCCTTCCACGCGCAAGGCAAAGACATTGAAAAACGGAAGGGCGATCAGGCCCTCCGCCTGATCGCCACGAACACCACCAAGGCCCAGGCGATCACCAGGATGACCAGCGCCAGCTCGAAGCCCGGGGTGGTCTGGGTGCCCGGCCGGGCCGCCTTCTCCAGCGCAAGCTCGTGCTCGGAGAAGTGGGGCACGTAGGCCAGGACGTCGCAGCCCCGGTCGCCGAACTCGGCGCAGTAGGCCGCCTGGGCGCTCTTCTCATTCTGGAGCCTCTCGAGCTCCTGGACGCTCACCCGCTTCATCGGCTGGCCGTCCAGCCGGCACCGGAGCTCATCGGCCGAGCCCGTGCCGGCGGTGTCCCGGTCCAGCCCTATCCTGAAGAGCTTCCCCTCGGAGTACTCGGCCCGGACCGCCAGCGTGACCTTGCCCTTCCCGGCGTTCTTGACGACGAGGCTGGTGGAGTGGGCGTACCCGAGCGCGCTCTCGGTGTGGGTGCCGTTGACGGCCACGACGTCGATCTCGCCGGCCAGGCTGCCCGTTCCGACCTTCTCCTGCAGCCGGAGGCGCTCTTCGGACTGGGTCTGTGCCCTGGTGCGTACGGTGGCCATCCCGTCGCCCGCCCGGAGCGCCACCTCCACGTGGCTGCCGTTTTGGGTGCAGTTGCCGTTCTCGACGACCAGCACCGCCTCCACCGGGCCGCTGATGAGAACGTTCTGGCTGCCGTTCATGTGCCGTGCGGTGAAGCCGGCGGCCAGCTCGAACCGAAGCCTGACCTCGGCGCCCCCGCTCTTCTGGAACTGGAGGGCCGAGCTGGGGTTGTTGTGGGCCATGAACCGGGCCGCGGTGCCGTTGACGTAGGCCACGGCGCCGTCCGCCCCCGAGCCGGAGAAGTTGAACGGGTCGGGGCCCACGCTGGCGAACAGTTGCAGCTGCGACCCACCGACGCGATAGTCCTCTATCGTACCGTTGGTGTGCCTGAACATCATGTACTTCCCTGAAAACTCGTTGCCCTTCTGGTTGGTCTGGCCGAACATGTTGCATTCCTCGGCCTGGTCCATCGCCCGGGCGCGTTCCTGCTCCTGGTTCCGGGACCCGCCCGGGCCTCCGCCAGAGCCGGCCGCGGCCGCAGCCCCGGCCAGGCCGAACGAGAGCGCGATCACCACTGCAAGCGCCGCCAGCTTCCCTTTCATTATCATGCACCTCTGGCCGAATCATGCGCCGGCGGCGGATAAAGGGCTTTTGGAACGAACCTCTAAGGTTGGAACAAACCTCTAACCGTTGCCGGCGGCTGTTAGAGATTTGTACCAAACCCATTATCATTCCGGGCTGCGTAGGAATGGAGCGAATGAGCGGGGGAAAGGGGCAGCTCGGACCGATTCTCGCGGTGGCCCTGCTGGCGGCCGTGGCGCTCGCGATACCGCCCGGTACGTCGGCCACCGGCTCCAGCGAGACGGCATCGCAGGTCATCGTGACCGGCCGAAACATTACGATAGAGGTCTCGAAGACCGGCCCGGTGCTGCTCTTCTTCAGCCCCGGGCACCGGGACCAGGCGTTCAGGTTCGAGTACACGCGGCTTGTCACGTTCAATGACACGGGCGACGGGAGCTACTCGCCCGACGAGCTGTCCTACTTGTGCAATCTCTCCGGCCCGGCCTGGCAGGTGTCCGTGCAGAACAGGGAGACGGCCGGGACCGGGAGGGAGATCGTCGTCGCCCTCTCGGCCGCGCTGGACATGACCGAAAAGCCCCGCGGCGGCTCGCCCGGCCGGGCGATCCCCGAGGAGGGCGGCGGAGCCGAGGGGGCGGGCCCGGCCGGCCGGGCCGCCGGAGGGCCGGGGGACGGCGGCGGCACCGGCGGGGGGAACGCCACCGGCAACGGCACGGGCGGGCAGAACGGGACTGGTGACAGCGGCACTGGGGGCGACGGCACGGGCGGGCAGAACGGCACCGGCGGCAACGGCACCGGCGGTCCCGGCACCCCCAACATCATCCGCAACGCGTTCACCCTGACGCTCACTCTCACCTTCCGGGAGCGCGACACCTACTACGACTGGGGGGAGCCGCTGCTCCTTAGAGGCGGCTCGGAGGTCAAAATAAGGGTGCAGCTTCGGCCCGGCACACCGGTCCCGGGCACGCACCTCGCGCTGGAGCAGTCTTTGGGCGCGCCTGCAGGCAGCGGCCGCGACCAGCTTTTCAGGCTGTTCGACGCTATCGGGCCCCTGAACGCCCGGGGCTCCAACAACGAGCAGCAGGGCGGGAAGGAGGTCATCCACCGCTTCGGGGACGTGCCCGCCCTGCAGCAGCGGGTCGCATATACGAACGCCAGCGGAGGCGAGCAGGGATATTTCACCTGGACACGGACCGTGCGGGCGACCTTCTCCGGGGGCGACTCCACCGAGGCCATCCGGACATCCTACCGCACGGACGGCGTCTCGCTCGTGCTGTATGCCGCCGTGCAGGCCCGGGGAAACGCCACGCTCTACGACTTCGACCCCACCATAGGCATCATCCCGGAGGCGTTCCCCCCGGCCATCCAGGAGCTGGTCGACCGCGTTCTGGCCCACCGCCAGTCCTCGTTGATAGGTATAATAATAGGTCTCGCCGCCGGCGCGGCGATCGTGGTCGCCCGGGGGGCGACCGTCCGCCGGAGGGACCGGGTGGACCTCATCCGCCTGGAGAGGAATCCCTACTACCGCGCCAGGTGAGGCGCGCCGCCTTCAACGGCGCGGCACCCAGGCCGCCACGAAGCTCTCCACGAGCTCGTCCAGGAAGCTCCGGCGGTAGGTGATGAGCAGGTCGGCGACCTTGTCCGGATCGACGACCTCGTAGGTGGACTCCCGGCCGTCGCGGGCGACCGAGAGCACCCCCTCCCCGCACAGGCGCTTCAGGTGGTAGGAGAGCGTCGCCCCCGTGACGGTGAAATTCTCCAGTATCGCGCCGTGGGCGGATTTGGGGTTCTGCAGGAGGAAGAGGATGATGCCCCGGGGCAGGTCCTGGCGCAAAAACGAAAGCACCGCCTTGGAGGCCGGGTCGAAGCGGTCCCGGGCGTAGTATCGCGTGTAGTGGCCCTCCGCCCGGGAGACCAGCACCTCGTGCCTCTCGAGGTACTTCAGGTGGTAGTCCAGCGCGCCCACCGGGAGGTCGAGCTGCCTCTGGAGCTCCCGGAAATGGACCCCGGGGTGGGCCGACACGAACTCGAATATCCTCTTCCTGCACTCAAGGTCCAGCGCGCTGCTCTCCATCGCTCATCCTTTCGCTTTCCGGTCCGGGCGCCCGGCCCTCCCTCCGGCGAGCCATACCACGGTGAGAATGACGATGACGGCCAGCAAGGCGGCCGAGAGGGGAAGGTCCAGCGCGCCGGGCTCCCCGGTCGAGAATGCGCCCCGGACGGTCAGGAGGCCGGAGACGGCCAGGACCGCGGCCCCGGCGCCCAGGGGTATGAGAAGGCGGACCGAGCGGGCCCGGGCGTAGGCCATGCCGGCCAGGAGGACGAGCGCCGCGGAGAGGACCAGTGACGAGGCCGCCAGGACGTCCTCCGCATACAGGTCCATGTTTCATATATCTCCAAGTGATTAATTAAGGATTGCGAAGTGAACCGGCCCGAACTGGCGGGAACCGCGGGCGCCGATATGCTCTTCCCGACATACCGCTCCACGCGATTCTCATAATCTTTAAATATGGTCAGTATATTTGCGCGCTGCATCGGGGGTAATCCGGTTGACGTTGAACAGGAAGCTCGGCATCGTCGATCTCACCAAGGAGAAGGTCCTGATACAGGATGTCCCGCTCTCCCTCAAGAAGGCGCTCCTCGGCGGGCGGGGGATGAACGTCCACTACCTCAACAGGATGCTGGGACCAAACGTCGACCCGCTCTCCCCCGACAACATCCTGATATTCGGCACCGGCCTCATGACCGGCACCATCGCCCCCTCATCGGGGCGGTTCAGCACCACCTCGAAGTCGCCGGAGTCCGGGTTCCTCGCGGACACCAACTGCGGCGGCTTCTTCGCCCCCGAGCTGCGCTACGCCGGGTTCGACCGGCTCATCATCAAGGGCAAGGCCAAGAAGCCCTCCATCCTCCACGTGACCGACAACAGCATCGAGATAAAGGACGCCAGGGACTACTGGGGCAGGGACACCAACGAGGCCCAGAAGCGCATCCGCCAGGACCTGGGGCCGGTGGAGATGGCCATCTGCGGCACCGCCGGGGAGAACCTCGTGCGCTTCGCCTGCGTCCGCACCGGCGTCAAGAACGCCGGCGGCCGTACGGGCCTGGGGTGCGTCATGGGCTCCAAGAACCTCAAGGCCGTGGCCGCCTACGGGACGCAGGGCATAGAGGTCGCCCACCCCGACCGCATGATACAGAAGGTCCAGGAGCTCAAGGACTACCTCATGGCCTCCAAGATAACGCCCATCCTGGGCTCGGTCGGGACGCTCCTGCTCTACGAGGTCTCCAACGCCTTCGGCGGCATACGCACGAAGAACAGCACCCTCAACGCCTGGAAGGACGAGCACAACGCCGCCTTCGCCGAGCCCTACATCGAGAAGATGATCGCCTGCCAGGGCTGCTTCGTGCACTGCCGCCACCGCAACACCTTCGACGGCGAGGGGCCCGAGTACACCACCCTGGTGCTCCTGGGCGCCAACATCGGCATGGAGACCTACCCCGAGATAATCAAGCTGGGCAACCTCGTGAACGACCTCGGCCTCGACGTCTCGTCGACAGGCACGTACCTCGCCTGGGCCATCGACCTCTACCAGCAGGGCAAGATAGACAAGAGCCTGACCGACGGGGAGGAGCTGCGCTGGGGCGACTACGAGCAGGCGGTCCGCATCATCAAGAAGATAGCCAAGCGCGAGGGCTTCGGCAACATCCTGGCCGAGGGCAACCGGGCGGCGGCGAAGCTCAACGACCCCGACAGGGACTACCTGATAGCCGTCAAGGGCATCCCCCAGTCCGACCCGCACGACGTGCGCTACATGAAGGCGTTCTCGCTGGGCATCGCCACCTCGTCGCGGGGAGCCGACCACCTGCGGAGCCGGCCCACGCTCGAGATATTCTTCAAGCTGCCCCTCGAGTTCAAGGAGAGAATCTACGGCAAGGGCGTCGTTTTGGACCCGACCTCCTACGAGGGCAAGGCGCTGGTCGTCACCTGGTCGGAGCGCATCTTCGCCACCATCGACTGCCTCGAGATGTGCAAGTTCATCTGCCACGGGTTCAACAGCCCCCACTATGTCGATTACAAGTGGATGAAGGAGCTCATCCACTGCGCCACCGGCTGGGAGATGACCGAGGGGGAAATTGCGGAGCGCGGCAGGAGGACCGTCGACCTGGAGCGGATATTCAACATGAAGCAGGGAATGACGGAGGCGGACGACCGGCTGCCCCGGCGCTACTTCGACGACCCCAGCGTGCTGCGCACCGCCAAGGGCCACCACATCGACCGGGAGAAGTTCGCCAAGATGAAAGCGGAGTTCTACGCGATGCACAACTGGACCCCCGGCGAGGGCAAGGTTCCGCCGGCCCGCCAGAAGGAGCTGGAGGCGATCGAATGAAGTACCTCTACGCCTACCCGGAGAAGTGCTCCGGGTGCCGCATGTGCGCCATCGCCTGCGCCCTCAAGCACCAGGGCCAGTGCAACCCAAAGATGGGCGCCATAAACATCGTCCGGGACGAGTTCGAGCGCTACGAGATGCAGTTCGTGTGCCTGCAGTGCGACGACGCCGAGTGCGTGAGGGTCTGCACCAAGAAGGCGCTCAGGAAGGAGGGCAACGTGGTCAAGCGCGACGACAAGCGCTGCATCCGCTGCCGCATGTGCGTCATCGCCTGCCCCTACGCCGGGGTGCACTCGTTCAAGGGCAAGATAATCAAGTGCGACACCTGCGACGGCGACCCGCTGTGCGTCAAGCTCTGCTCCACGGGGGCCCTGAAGTACGAGGAGGAGACGCGGGAGATAGTGGAGAGGCGCAAGGCCCTATCCAAAGTTTTATTGAAGCATTGAGCGATGCACGCCCATGGGCGACCCGCCCCCGCTCGTGCTCGTGGAGCCGTCCATCGCGGCCCGCCGGACCCATCTTGCCAGGCTCCGGGCGCTGAACGCGCCGGGCGATTTCGAAGTGGAGGCGGTGAAGAGGCGCCTCCGGAAGCTGCGCGAGCGCTCGGTCTCCGAGAGCGGCTGGCTCGTCGGGGACTTCACGCGCGCCGCAAGGTCGCGGGGCATCAAGGTGCTGGTCGCCCGCGACGAGAGGGCGGCTGCGCTCCACATCCGCCAGAGCGCGCGGGGCCACCCGCACCTTCTCATCAACAGGTCGGCCACCGTCCGGGAGCTCGCCCGGTTCCTGGTGAAGGACGGCTTCGAGATCATCGACACCTACGATGCCGAGGACAGGGGGGGCGAGGCCGTCTCGGACCCCTGGCGCAGCTGGGAGCTCGGGGAGCCGGAGCCCGGCACCATCTGGGAATCGTTCGACGTTTCCCCTCCGGCCGCGTTCTCGGGGAGGCCCCTGCCCTCGCCGCCCGGAAGGTGGGCAGCGGTCGTGGGGCTGAGCGCGGCCTGCGCGAAGGACGGCCGCCTGTTCTTCGTCCAGCACACCCACAACATATCGAAGCTGCTCTACAGCGCGAAAAAGCTCTTCGTGGTCGCCGGCATCGAGAAGCTCGTCCCGAAGGCGGAGGACGCGCTCTTCCAGGCCAGATCCGCGGCGCTCTTCGGGCTGGCGGCGGTGCTGGAGGACGGCCTGGAGAGCCAGGGTGCAGGGTGCAGGGTGCAGGGCGCGAAGACCGGCGCGGCGGAAGCGGCGGAGGTGCTTTTCTCGCCCCGGACGCCCGACGAGATCCACGTCATCCTGCTCGACGCCGGGCGCCGATCGGTCCTCCGGTCGAAGAACAAGAGGATACTGGAGTGCATCGGCTGCAAGGGCTGCCGGCGCGGGTGCATGATGGGCCGGCTGGGCCCCGATTCTCCACGCGACGCGGCGCTCCTGGGCCTTTCGACCTCTCCGGCGGAAACGGAAAAGCGCGGCCTCTACGAGTGCACGATGTGCGAAAGTTGCGTGAAGGCCTGCCCGCTCGAGATCCCGTCCAACGAGTATAACCTTTCACTGCGCAGGAAGCTCGCCGACAAGGGCGGTCTCCCGGAAGTGTTCCACAAACAGTCCGACGGGATACTTGGCAGGGGGAACCCGTTCGGAGAGCAGCCGGCCGGGCGGTGCCAGTTCTATCCCGAATCCCGGCGGGGCAAGGGCGCGCCCGTCCTGCTGTACCTCGGTTGCGTGGCCTCCTTCCAGCGCCAGAAGGTGGTGGAGAGCGCATTCAGGTTGCTGGAGGCGGCCGGTACGGAGTTCTCCGTGCTGGGGGAAAAGGAGGTCTGCTGCGGCTACCCGCTCCACGTCGCCGGCTCCCGGAAGTTCGCGGAGGCGGCCCGGCGCAACCTGGAGGCCATCCGGTCCACCGGCGCGGGGACGGTCGTCACCACCTGCGCCGGCTGCAACAAGACGCTCGGGAAGATCTACCCGGAGCACTTCGATTTGGACTTCGAGGTGCTCCACATGGTCGAGCACCTCTCGCGGGCGGTGAATGAGGGCAAGCTCCGTTTCCCCGGCACCCGGCGCCCGGCACCCGGCACCCGGCTCAAGGCCGTCTACCACGACCCCTGCGACCTGGGGCGGTCGATGGGCGTGTACGAGCCCCCCCGCGGGCTGCTTTCCGCGATACCGGGCCTGGAGCCCCTGGAGTTCCGCTTCAACCGCCAGTCGTCGCGCTGCTGCGGCGCCGGCGGTGGCGCCAAGGGCTACGACAACAGCCTGAGCGAGGAGCACGCCCTCCGGAGGATGAGGGAGGCCGTCGACACCGGGGCCGACGTGGTGACCTCGGCCTGCCCGGCCTGCCTGGCGAACCTCCAGATAGTCCTCCCGAGGGTCAAGAAGGAGACCGGCCGGGCGCTGCGGTTCATGGACATAACGGAGATCGCAGCGCGGGCGCTGGAGCCGAGGTGAGAGCCTGCCCCCCTCCCGGAGCGAGCTCGTGAAGGACGCCGTCCGGGCCAACTTCGACGCCTCCCCCTCGGACTACGACTCGTTCGAGGAGGCCACGGGCCTGTTCGCCTTCCTCGCGCGCGAGCTTGCCGCCCGCGCCGGCATCGCTCCCGGGATGAAGGTGGCGGACGTCGGCTGCGGCACCGGCCTGTCGACCGCGGTCCTGCGGGAGGCGACCGGCGGGGGTGACGGCCTGACCGGCATCGACCTTTCGCCGCGCATGCTCGGGGAGGCCCGCCGCCGCGTACCCGGCGCCCGCTTCATAGAGGGCGACGCCGAGAGGCTGGAGACCATCCTTCCGTCCCTCTCCCAGGACGCGGTGCTGTACAACGCCTGCGTCTTCCTGCTGCCGGACGCCCCCGCCTCCCTCCGGGGCGCCCGCTCAGCACTGAGGGACCGCGGGACCGTGGCGATGAACTTCATCGCCGGCGCCTACGTCGACGGGCGCGAGCTCTTCACCGAGCTCTTCCCGGAGTGGACCGGCGGGGGGGCGCACCCCGCGCCGCGCTTCC
The DNA here is from genome assembly GCA_016874675.1 of Methanobacteriota archaeon. Taxonomy (GTDB): domain Archaea; phylum Thermoplasmatota; class DTKX01; order VGTL01; family VGTL01; genus VGTL01. Next base: position 29,288 of record VGTL01000028.1, read on the forward strand.
CCTGCGACACCTCCAAACTGGGGGAGTATCTGGGGGAGGCCGGCTTCCAAGACATCCGGAGCGGGACGGTGGACCGGGAGCTGGGCCTCGCCGGGCTCAGGCGTTTCTACTCGGTCCCGGCGCAGTCGGCGAGCCTGTATCCCAAGCTCGAGGCGGCCGGGCGCCGGGCCGCGGTGGGCAGGATGTTCGACCTGGCCCAGGAGCGCGGCGTGCGCTCGGCCTCCATGAGGTGGGCCTGGCTGGTCGCCAGCAAATGAAAAGGGTGGTGCGATGAAACCGGACGACAAGGGAGGGATCGTGATGCCCCGTGAGCTGCGCAAGGCGTTGGCGGAGGACCCCGGCGCGAGGGCTGTTTTCGATAGGTTGCCCCCCTCGCACCGGCGGGAGTACGCCGGCTGGGTCGGCGAGGCCAAGCAGGCCGAGACGCGCGCAAGGCGCGCCCGGCGCGCCGTCGAGATGCTCCGGATGATAGGGCCGGGCTGACGGGCGACGCCGGTCACGCCTTGGGCTCGGGCCGCATGATGTAGACGGCCCAGCCAAGGTACTCGCGGCCCCAGCGGAGGTACTCCTCCTGGTTCTTGCGGAGCCATCCGATGACCTGTTTGCGGTCGGGATGTTTTGGATTCTCCCGAAGCCACATGTGGAGGCCGCGCCAGTTCCCCGTCTCGTACCTGTCCCAGTCGTCGAGGCTGGAGCGCACGATGCATTCGAAATCGTAGCCCTCCATCCGGGCCAGCCGCAGCAGCTCGTGCTCGGTGAAGAAGGGGTGGCCCTCCAGCCGTTTCAGGTACTCGTTGGGTACGGGGGTCCGGTTCCAGTAGGGCTCCCCGACCGCGATCTTCCCGCCGGGCCGGACGGCCTGCGCGAGCTTCCTCACCGTGGGGCCGAAGCCGCCCCAGATGAACGAGGCGCCGAGGCAGACCGCGATGTCGTGCCCGCCTCTCCTGAACCTGTATCTCGAGGCGTCCCTGTGGACGATCTCGAGCCTGTCTGCAAGACCTGCGTCCGCTATCTTCTTTCTGGCGCGCTCGCAGCAGGCCGTGCGGAACTCGACCCCGACGCCTGAAATGCCGAACTCTCTGGCCCAGAGGACCAGCGGCCCGGCGTATCCGGCCCCGAAGTCGATGACGGTCATCCCCGGGGCCAGTCCGAGCATACTTCCGGCCAGGAGGACCTTCTCCGGCGACATCGGGTTGACGAGCTCGATGTCCCGCTCGGCGATGGTGTAGAGGTCCAGGGGGTCCATTGCCGGTCAGCCCCCGCTCACCGGGAACATAATCAGCACCTCGTCGCCCTCCCCGAGGGCCATTCCCATGTCGGTGATCGGCCGGTCGTTCACGAACATGGTCAGGTAGTCGGTGATGGCCCCCCCGGCCTCGTAGATGTGGGGGGCGAGCGCCGGGTACTGCTCGCAGAGGTGGACCACCAGGTGCCGGACCGAGGCGCCCTCGGGGACCGCCACCTCCACCACGGCGTTCCCGACCGCGTCGCTGAAAGGCCGGAGCAGCCGGACCCGCAATCTCATCGCCCGGGGCCTCCCCTCACCGCCGGCCCCCTCACGAGAGCAGCGCGCCCGATATGACAATGCGCTGCACCTCGGAGGTCCCCTCGTAGATCTCGAGGATCTTGGCGTCGCGGTAGTGCCTCTCGATGGGGCTGCCCTTCATGTAGCCGCTCCCGCCGTGTATCTGGACGGCGCGCTCGGCGACGATGCGGGCGGTCTCGGAGGCGAAGAGCTTGGCCGTGGCCGATTCGCGGCTGAACCGGGCGCCGGAGTCCTTGAGCTCGGCGGCCCTCCACACGAGGAGCTCCGAGGCGTCCGTCCGGGCCGACATGTCGGCCAGGGCGAAGCTTATGCCCTGGTTCTTCGAGATGGGCTGCTGGAACTGGATGCGGGTCTTGGAATACTTCACGGACGCCTCCAGCGCCGCGCGGGCGATGCCGCAGCCCTGGGCGCCGATGCCTATGCGCCCGTGGTCCAGGAGCGTCAGGGCGATTCGGAACCCCTCGCCCTCCTTGCCCAAAAGGTTCTCCCTCGGCACCCTCATGTCGGTGAACTCGAACTCGGCCGGGGCGCACCCGCGCACGCCCATCATGTCGTGCCGGCCGGTCATTTTGAAGCCGGGGGTGTTGCGCTCCAGGATGAGGGCGCTCATGCCCTTGGCGCCCTTGGTCTTGTCGGTCATGGCGAAGAGCACGAAGGTCTCGGCGTTCGTGCCGCTCAGTATGTAGCGCTTCTTCCCGTTCACGACATAGTGGCTCCCGTCCAGTGCTGCCGTGGTGGACAGGTTCGAGGCGTCCGAGCCAGCCTCCGGCTCGGTCAGCATGAACCCGCCGACCTTCCTCCCCGAGGCGAGGTCCGGGACGTACCTCTTTCGCTGCTCCTCGTTGCCGAAGTGGTAGACGCCGAAGGCGCCCAGCGAGTTGTGCACGGCCAGGATGACGCCGACGGAGGCGCAGGCCCTCGATATCTCCTGGATGGCCAGCGCGTAGCTCACCCCGTCCACCTTGGAGCCGCCGTGCTCGTGCGGGATGTTCATGCCGGCGAAGCCGGCCTGGCCGGCCTTGCGGATGGTCTCCGCGGGGAACTCGCCGGTGATGTCGACCTTCTCGGCGTGGGGGGCGGCCTCCGCCTGGGCCCACTCGCGCGCATTGGCCTGGAACTTCCTCTGCTCCTCGGAAAGACCGAACGCCATCGAAAGCACCGGGCCTGGAAAAGCAATGGGGACATAAAAAACTGACTGTGAGAATGAGGATGGGGCAGGAAGGCAGGAAGGCAGAAGGGCAGAAAGGGAGGCAGGAAGGCAGGAAGGCAGGAAGGCAGAAGGGCAGAAAGGGAGGCAGGAAGGCAGGAAGGCAGGAAGGCAGAAGGGCAGAAAGGGAGGCAGGAAGGCAGGAAGGCAGGAAGGCAGAAGGGCAGAAAGGGAGGCAGGAAGGCAGGAAGGCAGGAAGGCGGCAAGGGAACGGTCAGGACCGGTCTCCACTGCCCCCCTTCCTGCCTTCCCCCCTTTCTGCCCCCCCTGCTGCCTTCCTGCCTTTCTCCCTTGCCCCCTTTTATCGCCTAGCACCAAGCGCTTGCCAGCGCCGCCGCCATCCCCGCGCCCTGGGCCTGGCCGCTGTTGCCGCCGCCGCCCTCTTTCGGCGGCTCGTCGGGTATCAGGGGCCGGGGGTCGTGGCTGTCGAGGTAGCCGTCGCCGTCGGTGTCGGGGTTGGTCGGGTCCGTGCCCACCTTGTACTCGCGCAGGTTGTCCCAGGTATCGCTGTCGGGCTGCTCGAAGGCCAGGACCCCGCTTGCGGGATCGAACTTGTAGTTCGGGTCCACGTTCGAGTCCTTCAGACCGTCGCTGTCGGTGTCGAAGAGCGCGTGCTTGCTCTCCGGCGGGAAATAGGCGCGGTTGATGTCATAGTACACGACCCAGCCGTCCGGGCAGCCGTCCCAGTCGCTGTCCGGGTTGTACGGGTCCGTCCCGTAGACGAACTCCATGAGGTTCGAAAGACCGTCCACATCGTAGTCCTTTGCCGCGTCCTCCTTGTTGAGGGGGTCCAGGGCAAGGACCGTCCCGAACGACATTCCGAACACGACCGCCACGACCGCCGCTGCCAACTTCCGCATACCGCACACCTCTGGTTGACCAGTTTCGGGGAAATCGTATATAACCGTTATAGGACAAGCGTCGAAAAATAAGACAAGAATCGAATGGAAACTCAAAGGCGCAAGGCGCAAGGCGCGGGGCGCAAGGGACGAAGGCGAAGGGTCAAGGGTCAAGGGTCGAAGGCAGCAAGGGAAGGCAGCAAGGGAGCAAGGCAGGAAGGCAGCAAGGGAAGGCAGCAAGGGAGCAAGGCAGGAAGGCAGCAAGGGAAGGCAGCAAGGGAAGGCAGCAAGGGAGCAAGGCAGGAAGGCAGCAAGGGAAGGCAGCAAGGGAAGGCAGCAAGGG
>VGTL01000029.1 GCA_016874675.1 Methanobacteriota archaeon
ACCTTGCACTATCTTGTGTATGTCCAACCCTATCATTTCCATGGCATGTGCCTCCATACCCCTTATGGAGGCGGCCGGCTTTCAGCATGCCATCAAGGGAGCAAGGCAGCAAGGGAAGGCAGAAAGGCAGAAAGGCAGGAAGGCAGCAAGGGAGCAGGGAAAGGCGGCAAGGGAACAAGGCATCAAGGGAGCAAGGGAGCAAGGGAGCAAGGCAGGAAGGCAGCAAGGGAGCAGGGAAAGGCGGCAAGGGAGCAAGGCAGCAAGGGGACGACGGTTCGTTCCATACCCCCTGCTGCCTTTCTGCCCTTCTGCCTTGCTGCCTTGCTGCCCCCCTTGCTGCCTTGCTGCCTTGCTGCCTTGCTGCCTTTCGACCATCGCGCAGCGTCAATGACAGCGCAGGTTCTCCGTGATCGCCGGAGTGACGCCCGCCCGGTGGAAGAAGCCCGCCGCCACCGAGACGAAGTTCTCGTTGCAGAACCAGGCCAGCACCGACATCCTGGCCACGAGGACTTTCTGCCCCAGGGGGCCGGGCAGGGTGTTGTAGACGTCGAAGTCCTGCCTCACCGCCTCGTGGCCTTGGACGGTCGTCCTGCTCTCGCCTGTGTAGCGCACGTCGACCTTGAGGCCGTACTCCTCGCGCAGGTAGTCCTCGGTGATGCCCTCGGCGTTGCGCAGCGCCGCGCTGTAGGCCCTGTCCGGGACCTGGATGGTCCGCACGGTCAGGACCACCACCACCGAGCGCTCCAGAGGGGCTACGTAGTCTATCTCGTAGGTGTAGGGCAGCGTCTGGTACACCTTCTCGCTCGCGACGTAGTTCAGCCCCTCAAGGCGCGCCGGCTCCACCGGCCAGGAGAAGAACCCGACGTACATGAGCGCCACGAGCAGGTAGCAGGCGAGCCACATCCCGACGCGCCTTTTGAGGCTCACCTTCCCCTTGACGAGCGGCCTTTTAACAGGCGCCACCTCCGGGTCGCCGACCAGGATGACCCCCGGCTCCCGGCGCCCCTTGTCGCCGCCCGGCAATCAGATCCCCCCCAGCAGGGCGATGACGATTATCAGCACGGCCGTAAGGACCAGCCCCTGCACGAGCTCCCATTTTCGCCGGGAGCGCCCGTACTCGAGGTAGCCCCCCAGGGCGGAGGTGCCCAGCATCACCGGGAAGAAGACGCTCCCCGGCATCCCGGCGTAGATGAAGAGCACGGCCAGAATGCCCCAAAACGACGACACGCCCCCCAGGAGGTCGGATGTCCGCCCCTCCTCGAAGTACATCGCCGCGTTGTAGAGGAGCGCCGGCACGGGCGTGGCCGCCAGAAGGACGATCGCGGCGTCCATCAGGGCCCCTCCCCGGGCGGCCGGGGGCCGCTCTCGCCCTCGTCGCCGGCGGAGGGGGGCCGCCTCGCGGCCAGCACGCCGATGAACAGCGCCGTCAGGGCGATGACCACTGCAAGCACAACGTAGACGGCAGTGTCCGACCCCCGGTCGGTCTCCGGCTCCGCCGGCGGCCGGGGCCTGGCCGGCTCCTCGAACGTCACGCTCCGGTCCAGCGAGGCGAGGTTGCCGGCCGCGTCGGCCGCCTCGATATGAATCGTGTTGGGGCCGGGCCGGAGGGACAGCCCGAAAGAGAAATTACCGTCGGGGGCCACCGCCACGGGTGCGCCGTTGACCGAGAGGGTCGCCCCGGGCTCGGTGCTGCCCCTGAGGACGAGGTCGGCCGAGCGGACGACGGTCCCGTTCTTCAGGTCGACGGTCACGGTTGGTGGGGTGCGGTCGAGAATCACCCGCACGGAGGCGGTCGCCCGGTTCCCGGCCCCGTCGACGGCCCGGACCTCTATGGTGTTCACGCCCTCCCGGAGCATCAGCTGGAGGGAGAAGAACGGCCCCTCCGGGGCGACCCCCGCCTCCCCGATGAACAGGCGCGCCCCGGGCTCGACGGTGCCCGAGACGGTCACGACGGCGCGCCCGGTGACCTCCCCGTTGCGGGGCGAGGTGACGGCCAGGGCGGGAGGGATGGTGTCGCGATCGACGCTCACCCGGGCGCGCCCGACGTTCCCGGCGGCGTCGCGGGCCGCGACGGTCAGGTTGTTTCGGCCCTCCTGGAGAGGCACCTCGGCGGAGAACTGGCCCAGGTAGAACGGCACCGTCTCGCCGTTGACCGTGACCGTGCAGCCCGGCTCGGTCCGGCCGGTGAGCTCGATGGTGGTGGTGTTCACCAGCGTGCCGGCCGGCGGATAGGTTATGTTCACTGCGGGCGGCACTGTGTCGACCCTGACGGTCAGAAGGGCCCGGGCGGTGTTGCCGCTGGCGTCGGCCGCCTCGACCGTTATCTGGTTGGCGCCCTCCAGGAGGTCCAGCGTGGCGTTCCATTCCGATGTGCCGCCGGCGACCACCCAGGCTCCGGCGCCGGCGCGCAGGCGGACGGAGGAGACGCCCCGGTCGTCGGAGGCGGTCCCCTCGAACCGGACGGAGGTCCGGTTCAGGAGCGTGTTGTTCGCCGGGGAGGCGAACTCCACGGACGGCGCGTTGACGTCGCCCAGTTTCAGCGTGAGGTCCAGGTTCCGGTTCAGGTTGACCGTAAGGTTGCGGAAGAGGCCGTCCTTGGATGCGCTGAGGGAGTGCGGGGTGAAGTAGGTGGTGCGGTTCCACTCGCGGATGTGCTCGGTGATCTCCTGGCGGGGGATTCTGCCGTCGGGGCCGGACTGGATGGAGGACAGGAGCTTGCCGGTGCGATTGGAGATCGAGAGGATTGCGCCGTCGGCAGGGGTGCTGTTCAGATACCGGATGGTCGCGTCGAGGTACCAGCCGACCCCGAAAGAGGCACCCGGTTCCACGGAGACCAGCTCGCTTTGGAATGAGAGGTTCAGGGCCCGGCAAATCCCGCCGGAGACATATATCTGGAGCCGGTTCCCTCCTTGTATCCGGGAATCCCGGATATCTATGCTGCCGCCGCAGACCACGATTGCGGCCTCCCGGCCGTCCGGCTTCTCCGGACCGATGAACTCGCATCGTGAAACGCTGCCATTACTGATATTTCCACATGTCAAGGCGTTCGAGGCGACCTGAAATGTTGAATTATCCAGCCGGAAATCCCTCCTTCTGGTGTCCAGCGCGCCCCGGACAACGATGCAATAATCCGAGGCGATGCTTGGCATGAAAGTACAATTCTGAACGGAGAGCCATCCGCTATCGAGCAGGATGGATGCGTCTTTATCGCCGATGAATATCGAATTCTCTACGGTTGCGTTGCACGGCCCGAAGGTGCTCATGTCCATGGACCAGTTGAGATCCCTGAAAGTGCAGTTCCTCACCAGAATCGAACTATCGGGCCCGACCTGCATCCCGACGGCCCAGATGCTGGCGACGTCCGCTCGGATGAAGTCGCAATCTTCTACATGCATGGTGATGTCAAACCCGGTCAACCCGAATACGGATTTGAGCGTGCAGGACTGAACGCTGGCGTTCGGTCCGCAGTTTACGGACAATCCACATTCGTTGAAGAAACAATCCACGATGTTCACGTCCGATGATGGCCCGAGGCCGTGGAAATAGCCGCAATTGATTCCGATATCGCAGTCTTTGAACGTGCAGTCCTGGACATTGGTATGGTGGCCTGGATGGAGACCGAGGCCAGGGGTGTCCACGCTCCCGATGAACGTGCAATCGGCAATGCTCGAATACGGTCCGCCGATTGCACCTTGGGTGCAGTTCCGAACGGTGAGATGGGCCAGCCGGACCCCGGCGCCGAAGAAGACACCGGTTTCGGAGTCGCTGACCGTCGTGCCGTCCAGTACTGGCGAGAGCCCGTCGGCTATGGAGAGCGTGCCTTGAAGGCGGCAGCCGGAGAACACGGCTGATGAGGAGGAGAGCCTCACCCAGACACTGCCGCCGGATCTGTCGAAAGCGCATCCGCGGATGTCCGTCCCCCCGGACAGCTCGAAGCTCAGGTTGGAGGCGATGCCCACGACGAAGCGGCAATTGCGCGCCGAGAGTCTCGCTCCCTCCGCGACCGTGACGGTCTGGAGCGCCCCCGTCAGGTTGCCGCGCAATGTCACATTGTCCAGGGTCAGGTTGGCGCCCAGGACCGTCAGGTCACCTCCCAGGTAGATCGTCTCGTTCTCGACCCAGGTGTCCTGCGTGATGACCCAGTCGCCGGACGAGGGCGGCGGATAGTCCCCGCCGCCGTCCGACCAGACCGGCACGGCCGGCCCCAGGAGCACAAACAGCGCGACCGGCGCCAGCGCCCCCCGCCTGGCGGCCGATGCCGCCCGGTCCACGGCCCCCCTGTTCCTCGGCACGCCATCTCAATGGTCTTCCTATGGATATTAAAGTTGAGGGCCGGCCCCGCAGCCGGCCGGGCGGCCGGCCCTAGCTGTCCACCCAGCCGCCCCATGCGGGAGGCGGCGCCCGGCGCGCCGCCGCCCGCCGGCCCGGCCGGGCCGCCGGCAGCCGGAGCCTGAACTCCGCCCCCGACTGCAGGGCCGAGCCGACCACATACCCCCCGAAGACGAAGACCGCGAGCAGCAGGAACCCCCAAAGCCCGGCGCCGATTATCGCGATGGCCGCCCCCGCCGGATAGCTGAGCAGGAGGTCTCCGAGCAGCAGGCGCACGTACTGGGGCCGGGTCTTTTGGCCGATGAACTCGCGCAATGTGAAGTACTGGACCGGATAGCCCACCGAGACCACGATCAGGACATAGGCCATGGGGACGCTCGCGATGAGGATGGGCAAAGTGCAGAAGAGGAGGAATGCAGCCTTGATGCCTGCACCGTACAGGAAGTACGGGTGGCGCGTCGTGAGGCCCCGGGCGGAGGAGGCGCCGGTCCTGACCGCGATGCTCGGGATGCCGAAGCGCCGGTCGCCGTCGGCGTCCTTGAGGTTGTTGCCCCACTGGGCGAAGAGGTTGAGCGAGGCGACCACCCCGACGAGCGACCAGGTCAGGACTGTCGGCATCCCGGTCGCCAGCGCGCCGAAGACGGCGTAGGCGCCGAAGCCGACGCACTGGGCGAAGTCGTTGGCCAGGAAGGTCCGCTTCCCGCCCGTGCAGTACCAGAGCATCCAGAGCGTGGCGACGAGCATCGCGATGAACGCCGGGACGCCGAACACCGCGAGTGCCGTGAGAAGCGACACCGGGACGCAGCAGGCGACGAGGCCCCGGGCGTCGTCGGGGGAGAGCGCCCCGCTGACCAGCGGCTTTCGCCAAAGCTCCCTCACCGACGAGTCGAGCTTGCGGTCCCAAAGCTCGTTCATCGCGGCGCCGCCCATGTGGGCGAAGACCGAGATGACCGCGAGCCAGAGAACGTCGGCCGGGGACGGCCCGCGGCTCGCGGAGAGGCTGCCCAGGACGGCTATCGCAGCCGTGACCGGTATGCCCTGCACCCTCCCGACATCCATGAAAGCCCGGAACCTTCGGACCGACATGAGGCCACCGTGCCATTTCTTGGACTGCGAAAACTATATCTATTGAGGTTTACATGTAAATGGCCATGATACCCCTCCTGAAAATGGTGCTCGAGTTCCCCCTTCGCGGCCAGTACGGCTTCGATTTCAACCGCCTGTTCGAGAAGGTGAGGCGCATATCGACGGTCTCGGCGCTGCTGTATACCTCGGAGCGATTCGTGCTGGTACAGAAGGTGGAGTGGAGGGGCGCGCCGGACCTGGAGGCCGCGACGTACCTGGGCTTCATCCACGAGGTGGTGGAGCTCCACCGCGAGAAGGGGGCCTCGCTTCTCATGGTCTTCGGGAAATACCCCGACATCCTCTCCGAGCTCATCGATGTCATAATCAACGAGTTTAGGTGCTTCTTCGACTTCCCGCTGGTCAACGAGCCCGGCCGGATGGAGGTGCCGGTGGTCGGCACGCGCGAGAACCTCCAAAAGATTTTGGGCTTTCTCGAGGGCAACTTCGAGCACCGGGTGCTCTCCCTGACCAACTACTACGTCAAGGGCAAGGACATCCTTTCGGCGCTGACCCCGAGGCAGTACGAGATGCTCGAGGAGGCCCACCGGCGGGGCTACTACGACCTCCCCAAGCGGACCGGGGTGCGCCGGCTCGCCGAGCGCAAGCGGACCTCCCACACGGCCGTCGCCAACCACCTGCGCAAGGCGGAAAAGAAGATAATGGACGCGCTGTTCGTGTAAGGCGCAAGGCGCATGGCGCAAGGCTTGAGGCGCGAGGGTCAAGGCGCAAGGGGCAAGGGGGATTATGGACATTCTTGGATTCCTCCCCCTTGATCCTTCCCACTTCCCCCTTGCCCCTTCGCCCCATGCGCCCTGCGCCCTGCGCCTTGCGCCTTCGCCCCATGCGCCCTGCGCCCTGCGCCTTGCGCCTTCGCCCCATGCGCCCTGCGCCCTGCGCCTTGCGCCTTGCGCCTTCCCTCAAAGTTCCTTGAACATCTTCCAGTGCGGGATGCAGCCGTAGAGCGTGTAGGAGGTGTCGAATACCGAGTAGCCGCATCTCTCGTAGAACGGGACGGCCGGCTCCCGGGCGTTGAACCAGGCTATACGGACGCAGCGCTTTCTGGCCTCCCTCTCGAGCGCGCGCAGGAGCCTTTGGGCGATGCCCCGATGGCGGAAGCGGCGCTCGACGCCCATGTAGCGGAACTGGGCGACGTCCGGCCCGCTCAGGTGCATCCGGGCGACGCCGACGACCCGCCGGCCCTCCACGGCCATCAGGTGGACCGCCACCTTCTCGAGCCCGTCGCGCTCGGAGCCCTTGGGCTGGTGCCAGGGGCGCCTCAGAGTGTACCAGCGGGTCTGGTAGTACCCGGCGAAGTCCCGCGCGCTCCTTGGCCGGCGGATGACGATTCCGGACAACCCACGGCCTCTCCGTCTTCACGGCCCCCATCCACGGATTATTATTTAAGCAATCCCGGCGCTGGGGGTCCGATGCGCCTGGGCAATCTGCTCATCGACAATCCCTTCGTCCAGGCCCCGATGGCCGGGTGGACGGACGCCCCCTTCCGGACCGTCGCCCGCCGTTTCCACGACGGGCTTCTATACACCGAGATGGTCAGCGCCGAGGCCCTCTGCCGCGGCAACAGGCGGACGCTCGACTATTGCCGCATCGACGAGCGCCACCACCCGGTGGCGCTCCAGCTCGTCGGGCACGACGCGGGCCGGCTCGCCGAGGCCGCCCGCATCGCCGCAAGGTTCCGGCCGGACTTCATCGACCTGAACGCCGGGTGCCCGGACCTGAAGATGATCATGCAGGGGTCCGGGGGCGCGCTTCTCAGGAAGCCGGAGAAGCTAGCGGCCATCGTTTCGAAGGTCGCCGGGTCCGTCAGGACGCCGGTCTCGGTGAAGCTCCGGCTGGGGTGGGGCCGCGACGACTCGGTCCGCATCGGAAAGATGCTGGAGGGGACAGGGGCCGCCTTCCTGACGTTCAACTGCTACATGGTGACCCAGGGCCATTCGGGGCCGGGCGACCGGGAGGCGCTGAGGCGCGTGGTGGAGGAGGTGGACCTGCCCGTCATTGCGAATGGCGGCGTCCGCGACGAGGAGGACGCGGTGGCGATGCTGAAGTTCACCGGCGCCGGGGGCGTGATGATGGGCCGCTCGACGCGGGGCCGGCCGGACCGCCCGAAGACTGCGTGCGATTTGCTGAACGAGGGGACGTTCAAGGGGATGGACATTGAAACGCTCGGAAAAACGGTGAGGGAGCACGCCCGGCTCGAGTGCGGGATGTTCGGCGAGGAGCGCGGGATGGGGCGCATGCGCAAGCACCTGCACTGGTACCTGAAGGCGGGCGGGGCCGACAACCGGAAACTGCCGGTGGACCGGCTCTCGACCATGGAGGGGCTGGACCGTTTGCTCGAGCGCGCCCTCGGCCATTCCCGCTGAAATGACGGGGCGCCTCAGGACGTGAGCTTTCCGGCGAAGTCCTTCACCTGCTGGACGAACGCCCCGCTCTTGATGTCCCTGGCGTGCACGGCGAGCGTGGCCTTCGGCTGGCGGCCGGCGGCGGCGGCCATGTCCCCGGAGGGCCGATAATTATAAAACCGATGAAGTCGGATATGACGGTCTGATGGCGCCGGGGGAGCGAACGCCGAAGACTGGCGGATTGGCGGGCGAATGATGAACGCCACCGTCCTCCTGACGGGGGCCACGGGCTTTCTGGGTTCCCGCATAGCCCTCCGCCTCCTGGGGCGCGAGGGCGTGACGGTGCTGGCGCTCGTTCGCGGTCCCTCCGATGACGAGGCCCGCCTGCGGCTCGAGCGCAACTGGTGGGACTTCCCGGGGCTCGTGGCGGCGATCGGCGGACGGGTGAGGGTGCTGCGGGGCGACGTCTCGGAGCCCAGGCTGGGCCTCGGAGAAGGGGAATACGGCCGGGTGGTCAGGACGGTCACGCATATCATTCATACGGCGGCCGACATGCGGCTGGACGGTCCCATCGGGGAGCTGCGCCGCTCCAATGTCCAGGGCACCGCCAACGTCCTGGAGCTAGCCCGGGCGGTGCATGCGGACCACGGCCTGGCGCGCCTGTCCCACGTCTCCACGGCGTACGTCGCCGGCGGCCGGACTGGCGACGTCCCGGAGGACTCCCTGACGGACGAGCATGGCTTCTCGAGCCGCTACGAGCTCAGCAAGTACGAGGGCGAGAGGCTGGTCCGGGAGGCGATGTCCGGGCTGCCGGTCTCCGTCTTCCGCCCCGGCCTGGTGGTAGGCGATTCGAAGACCGGCGCAATCAAGACATTCAACACGCTCTACTTCCCGCTCCGGCTCTACCTGACCGGCCGGCTGCGCGTGATTCCCGCCCGTCCCGGCCTCCGGGTGAACCTCGTGCCCGTGGATTACGTTGCCGAGGCGATAGAGCGCCTGACATTCGATGAAAGGGCGACCGGGCAATACTTCCACCTCACCGCGCCCTACGATTCCCTGCCGACCGCCCGGGAGCTCTTGGACGGTGTCCGGGAGTGGGCCTCGAAAAACCTGGGCCACCGGCCCCCGCGCGCGATGTTCGTCCCGCTCCCTGTCCCGGCGGCCCGGGGCCGCTACCGCACCCAGCGCGCCCTGACCAGGAAGGAGCGCGGCATCTTCGACGCGCTCATCACTCTTGCGCCCTACTTCAACGAGCGGCGGCGGTTCGCCCGGGGCAACCTCGACCGGCTCCTCGGGCCCTACGACCGCGACTGGCGCGCGATGCTCCCTCCCATCTTGGAGTACGCCACCTGCATGAACTTCATGCACAGGTCGGACCGCACCGTCCACGAGCAGATACTCTTCCGCCTTGGGGGCCGGAGCCGCCCCGTCACCTTCCATGACGTGCTGGAGGGCGGCCGGGAGGCCGTCCGGACGGCCGGCGAGGTCAGGCGCGATGTCCAGGCGGCGGCCGGCGCGCTGGCGTCGATGGGCGTCGGCCCGGGCGACCGCGTGGCGCTGGTCGGGCTCAACGGCACCCGGTTCGTGACCATCGATTGCGCCATCGGGCTCGTCGGGGCCGTGGGGGTGCCGCTCTACTACACCAGCCCTCCCGAGGAGATGGACGGGATAATCGGGGATTCCGGCGCCCGGCTGCTTTTCGTGGGCGCGCCGAAGGTGCTCGCCCGCGTCGGCGAGCTGCGCTCCAAGGTGCCGGTGGTCTCGTTCTGCCGCACGCCGTTGCCGGAGGGACCCGGGCGGAACGTCGTTCCCTGGGAGGCGTTCCTGGCAATGGGGTCGGGCGCCGGGGAGAAAAGGGCGGCGCCCGTCGGCCTGGGCGACCTGGCCACGCTGCGCTACACGTCCGGCACCACGGGCCGCCCCAAGGGGGTGGCCTTCCGCCACGAGGGGCTCCGCTGGATGGCCGAATCCCTCGTCTCCCTGCTGCCCTGGATGCCGCGCAACCGGCACATCTCCTACATCTCCTTCCTCCCGATGAACCATGTCGTGGAGGGCATCCTGGCCGCCTACGCCCCGTATTTTGCGGCCGCCAGGCTCGACATCTACTATGTCGAGGACCTCAGGGACCTTCCCCCGACGCTTAGGCGGGTCCGCCCCTCCATCTTCTTTGCGGTCCCCCGCGTGTTCGAGAAGGCCTGGGAGTCGCTTCTCAGGACGGGCCCCGGGAGAAGCTACGTCGCCGCGCCCGAGGGCCTGAAGAAGGCCCTCCTCCGGCGGCTGCTCCGGCGCGCCCTGCTCCGGCGCGCCGGCTGGGACAGGTGCGCCCAGCTCATCGTGGGCTCGGCCCCGATCGGGGAGGACCTCGTCCGGGCCCTCCAAGGCCTGGGGATCGAGGTGCACAACGCCTACGGCCTCACGGAGGCGCCGCTCGTCACCATGAACCGCGTCGGCCGCAACCGGCCCGGAACCGTGGGCGAGCCGCTCCCGCGCACCGAGCTGCGCATCGAGAAGGACGGCGAGTTGCTCGTGCGCGGGCCCCAGGTCGCCGCCGGGTACTTCCTCGACGGCGCCATCCGGCCGTGGGAGGGCGGGTGGCTCCCGACCGGTGATCGCGGCAGGCTCACTCCGGAGGGCAGCCTCGTCCTGGACGGCCGAAAGCGCGAGCTCATCGTCACATCCTACGGCAAGAACGTCTTCCCGGTGAAGGTGGAGTCGATGCTCCGGGACATCCCCGGGGTGGCCAACTCGATGCTCGTGGGCGACTCGCGGCCTTTCTGCGGGGCGCTGCTATGGCTCGACGAGGGCCACCGCGACCCGGCCTCCCTGGCCGCGGTGGCGGGGGCCGTGCAGGCGGTGAACGCGCGTCTCTCGCACCCGGAGCAGGTCAAGCGCTGGGCCCTGCTGCCCAACGACCTCTCCATCGAGCGCGGGGACCTCACCGCGAGCCTCAAGCTCAAGCGCGAGGCGGTCTCGTGCCGCCTGGGCGACGTCATTGAGGCGCTCTACGGGGCGAAGGAGAGGCCGGCGTGCGTGCTGGAGCTGGGCGGCGCGGCCCGGGAGTGAGGCCGCGGGGTGCCGGGTGCCGGGTGCCGGGTGCCGGGTGCCGGGTGCCGGGTGCCGGGTGCCGGGACGCGTGTCATTCCCTCGCACCCCGCACCCTGCACCCTCGTTGATTCCTGTACGCCGCCCGCTGTACGCTGTGCGCCCGTGCCCGGGGGGACGGGCCGATATATTTAAAACGCGCGGACCGCATTGCTCGGGGCGATGGCTGGTGACGGCCGGGCGAGGGATGGGGCGCCGAGCGTGCTCCTCGTCGGCTACAACGGCGCCAACAACACCGGCTCGGAGGCGCGCCTGCTTTCCATCATCGAGGACGTGCGGGCGGTCCTCGGCCCGGGAGCGCAAATGACCGTCCCGACGCTCAACGAGAGGAACCTGCGGCGCTACCTGAAGGAGGGGCCGGGCCTGCGCATCGAGCCGGTGCCCTCGATATTCTTCTTCGCGCTGAAGCGGCTCGTGAGGCAAAACGACCTGATGATGCTCGTCGAGGGCAGCTGCTACATGGACACCTGGACCACGGCGCTCCTTCTGGCCTTCACCTCGGCGACGAGGTATGCGAAGGCGGCCGGAAAGGCCTCGCTGGCCTACGCCGTGGACGTTGGGGACCTTTCGCCGGGCAACCGGAGAAGGGTCCGGACGGAGGCCAGCAAGACGGACCTGATAATCACGAGGACCGGTGCGGCGGCCCGGAGGCTGGAGGCGCTGGGCGTTACGGCGCCCCTCGAGGTCACGGCGGACACGGCGTTCACCTACGTGCCGGAGGAGGCCGACGAGGGGTTCCTCTGGCGCTCCTGGCCGGAGGCGAGGGGCCCCGTGGCCGGCCTTTCCGTCGTCGACTTCCACCTGTGGCCCGTGGTCGTCCGCCTGTACGGGAAGGCGGAGCACTGCTACAAGTGGCCCTACTACTTCCTGCGCTCCCCCGAGAGGTGCCGGGCCACCCTGGAGCTCGCCGGGCACTGGGCCGCCCTGGCCGACCGCATCGTCGAGCGGCACGGGATGGACATCGCCCTGCTCGCGATGGAGGAGCTCGACACCCCCCTGGCGGGGGAGGTGCTCCGCCGGATGAGGCATCCGGCCCGGGCCCGGATATTCTCGTCGAGGGAGCTGAACGCCTCGAGGATGAGCTGGGTCCTCCGGGACCTGGACCTCCTGCTCACCTCGCGCTACCACGCGGCCGTACTCTCGATGGCGAGGCCGGTCCCGATGGCGGCCCTGCCCCACGACCCCCGCCTTTCGGGGCTCTTCGGCGAGCTAGGGATGGACGACCTCCTCGTCGACCGGAACGCCCCGGACGCCTGGACAAGGCTGGAGGCGGCCGTGGACCGGCTGGTGGCCGGGCGGGATTTGATGGTCGAGAGGCTCCGCGCCGGCAACGCGGCCCACGTCGCCAGGGCGCGGCGCAACCGGGAGCTCCTGCGCGACTTTTGCCGCCATCGGGGCTGGGCGGTGGACGGATGAGCCTGAAGCTTCGGCTGGCGTCGATTTGGACGCCGCAGGGCGCGCGGTTGTCGATGCTGGCCCGGGTGGAGCGAGCCACCACGGCGGCGCTGGACGCGCTCGTCGCGAAGCACGCGCCGGGCAAGGTCGCCGGGCTGAAAGTGGCCGGCGCCGGAAGCGGCGGGGGCCTGGAGCAAAGGAGAGCGGCGATGGCCTCGGCCCACAACGCACGCGTGAAGGCGCTGGTGGAATCAATCGGCCGGGACGGGGCGATCCGGGCGGGCCGCGAGGCGCTCTTTCCGGTCGGAAAACTGCTGGGCGAGGAGGCCCGGAGGGAGCTTTCGGCCGGGGACGGCCCGGACGACATGGAGCGGGCCGCCCGCGTCCTGTACCGGGCGCTGGGCATAGACTTCACGCTGGAGCGCGTGCCCGGAGGGACGATGCTCATGAGGGTCCACCGCTGCGCCCTCGCCGCGCACTACTCGCCGGAGGCCTGCGAGATACTGAGCGCCGCCGACGAGGGGGTGGTCGCCGGCCTCAGCCCGGACTACGCGATGGCGTTCGAGCGCAGGATGACGGCCGGACCGAAGGAGTGCCTGGCGCGCATCGGGGAGGTGCGACGGTGAGGGCGATCGTGGTCGGCACGGGCGCCGGCGGGGCCACCGCCGCCCGCGAGCTCGCCCTGAGGGGGTTCGAGGTGCTGGTCCTCGAGGCCGGGAAGCCGTTCAGACCGTTCACGCGCAACATCTCGTGGGCCGCGCCCCTCCGCCGTGTGGGCGCGCTGGGGGGCGAGCGCACCATCAGCCGCCTCTTCCCGGCGATGGAGACGCGGCGCTCCTCGGAGGACCTGGTGCTCGTCCGGGGGCTGGCCGCCGGCGGGTGCACGGTCCTGTCGTGCGGGAACCTGGTGCGCGCCGACAACGGGCTCAAGGATATGGGCGTGGACCTTGCGCCCGAGTTCGAGGAGCTCGAGCGGCTAATCGGCGTGACGACCGTCCCGCGCCCCAGGTGGCGCCCGCTCTCGGCGGCCATGTTCGACGCGGCCGCGAAGATGGACCTCTCCCCGGCGCCGACGCCCAAGGCCGTCGACCTGAGCGGGTGCGTCTCCTGCGGCCTCTGCGAGCTGGGGTGCGCCCGCGGGGCGCGCTGGGACTCCCGGCGGTTCCTGGGCGATGCCCTGCGCGCCGGCGCAACCGTGCGCTACGGAACGCCGGTGCGGAAGGTGGTCGTGGAGGATGGAAGGGCGCGGGGGGTGCTCGCCGGGAGGAAGGGCGCGCCCGAGCGGATGAGGGCCGACGCGGTCGTATTGGCCGCCGGGGGCATCGGCAACGCGCAGGTGCTGAAGTCGTCGGGGCTCCGGGCCGAGGACCGGCTCTGGGCCGACATCGTGCTCACCGTGGGCGGCCGGAGCGCCAGCGCCCGGATGCTCGGGGAGCCGCCGATGGTGTGGTACGCCAGACGGGACGGATACATGCTGTCGCCCTACATCGACATCCTGTCGCACTGGTTCCACGGGCCCTGGAGGAAGGTGCCCGTCGGGGACCGGGTCGGGCTGATGGTCAAGCTCGCCGACGAGGGGAACGGCCGCGTGAACGCCGACGGGACGGTGGAGAAGCCCGTTTCCGAAATGGACCGGGTGCGCCTCGACGGGGCCGCGGGACTGGCGCGCCGCCTCATGGAGGGGGTGGGCGTGGAGGGGCCGTTCGTGGAGGGGATGCTCAACGGGGGCCATCTCGGCGGCACGGTCCCCCTGGCGCGATGCGACGCCGCCACGATGCACCCCTCCACCCTGCCGGAGGGCCTGTGGGCGGCCGACCTGTCCCTGGCTCCCCGCTCGGAGGGCCTGCCCACGATGCTCGTGGCGGCGGCGCTGGCCCTGAGGGTGGCCCGCCTCATCCCGTTGCGCCGGACTTGAGGGTGATTCGCACCCGCACAAAACATATTATATACCCGCGCGGGTATAAGATACGCGACGATGCCGCCGGGCCCCCCGGGGCGCCGCGCATCGCCGGTCCGGAGGGAACGGTTTGGCTGGCAAGGGCAGATCGTCGACTGCACTCGTGGCATTCGTCCTGGTCGCCGGACCGCTGCTCTCGCTGCTCGCCGGGCTGCCGGCGCCCGTCTCGGGCGCGCCAGAGCCCGCCGCGGGCTCCTGGACCGACTCGTTTGAGCCTCCCGACGAGCTCGCCGGAGTGTCCCTCGTGGACAACGCCACGGTGGAGCAGGGCTCCATCGTGCCCGCCTGGTCCCTGCGCACGGGCACGGGCGCCGACGGGAACCTGGAGGTGACCGGCACGGCATACACGGACACGGTCCGCACCCACCTGGTTGCCAACGTCCAGGCGTTCGGCCAGGACCATCTGTCGGTCAACAACTCGTTGGGCTTCTCCGAGGGCGATGAGGTACTGATCGTACAGATGGTCGGCACCTCGGCCGGGACCTGGGAGTACGCGCGCGTCGCCGGTACCGCGGTCTCGAGGATCACCCTCACGGCCCAGGTCGCCCACTCGTACATGGGCACGAGCACCAACCGGGCCCAGGTGGTACGCGTCCCCAACTTCCGCGCCGTCAATGTCTATTCCAACGGGGTGCTCACCTGCACCGCCTGGGACGGCACCACCGGCGGAGTGCTCTGTTTCAGGGCCACGGGCGATGTGGCGGTCCGTCCCGGCGGCACCATCGATGTCTCGGGAAAGGGGTTCGCCGGAGGGGGCGCCACTGCCGGCGGCCCGGGCGGGGCCGGCGGCTCGGGAGGGACCGGCGGCGGTCAGGCCCAGGCCGGGGACGCAGGCGGGACCACCTCCGGAGGGGGATCCGGTGGCGCCGGCGGCAGCGGAAGCTTCGGGCGCCCGGGAGGGCCGGGCGGGCCCGGTGGCGGGGCCGGGGCGGCGGGGCTCAAGGGGAGCGCCGGGAAGCCCGGGCAGAGCTCGAGCGGCGCCGGGGCGGGCTCGGGCCAGGGAGGCTCCAACAAGGGCAGCGCGGACCTGGCCAATTTGCAGATCGGCGGTGGAGGCGGCGGCGGCCAGGGAGGCAACGGCGGGGCCGGCGCCGGCGGCGGAGGCGGGGGCGGGGGTGGAAGGAATCCCGGCCAGGACGGGACGCCGGGCGGCCACGGCGGGCCGGGCGGGACCGGCTCCGAGGGCGGGGCGGGCGGAGGGGCGGTCATCGTCACCGCCAGAGCCGTGGAGGTCGAGGGCTCAATTCGCGCCAACGGGCTCCAGGGCAGCGGCGGGCTGCCGGGCGGCCCGGGGGAATCCGGCGGGCGCGGCGGCCAGGGCGGACCGGGCGGCGGCTCCTTCCCGTACTATTACGACGGCGGAGGGGGCGGCGGGGGCAACGGCGCCTCCGGCGGCCAGGGCGGGTTCGGCGGCGGCGGCGGCAGCGGCGGCACGATCTGGCTTTCGGCGTTCGACGTCGTCCTGGGACAGGGGCTGGTGACCGCGCTCGGAGGCCCGGGCGGGAACGGGGCCGGCGGCGGAGCGGGCGGGGCCGGCGGCGAGGGCGGCCCGCGGGGCGGCAACAGCGCCCAGCCGGGCTCCCCCGGCGGTGCGGGCCCTTCGGGCGCGGCCGGGGTTTCCGGTTCGGCGGGAGGCCCCGGCCGCATCCGCCTGGACTCCCTCACCTCGTCGGGCGCGGTGTCGCCCGCGGGCACGGCGGTGCTCCTGGCCCGCCAACCCTACGCCGCGGTCGCATCTGTTGCCGTGACCCCCGCCTCCCTGGCGGGATGGTCAAGCTTCAATGTCGATTACACGCTCGTCGGGAGGGCGGTGCTGATCTTCGACCTCCTTGATGCCTCCAACGGCAGCTCCCTGGGCGAGTGGATCGCCACCGGCGACGGTCGGGAGTCGCTGGACATCTCAGAGCTCGCCAACCTCTCCCTTGTGATGCGAGCCCGGCTCTACTCCGACGGCCCGGAGTCTCCGGCCCTCCACTCCTGGGACCTGACCTGGTCCCCCAACCGTCCACCCGCCCCGCCGGCGGACCTGAGCGTGGACGGTGCCGCGGAAGGTTCCCCCGGGGCGATGAACATCACCGTCCTGGTGCCGTCCCTGGGCTGGGCCTTCGCCGACAACGGCACCGGGCAGCAGCAGGGCGCCTACAACGCCTCTGTCTGGACCGGCCCCAACGGCACGGGCGCTCTGATGTGGTCGCTGGAACGGACCGGCAAAGACGACTCCGTGCTCTTCGGCAGCGGGGCGCCCTCGACCCCTCTCGTCAAGGGCAGCGACTACTATTTCCGGGTGCGGGTCCGGGACTCGCCCCTTGCGGGGTCCCTCTGGAGCCCTCACTCCGAGATGAGGTTCCACATCAATGCACCACCGGTGGCGCCCGGGCTGCGCTCCCCCGCGGACGCCTCGACGGGCGTGAAGAGGCCGGTGCAGCTCTCCTGGAATGCCTCCGCCGACCCCGAGGGAGCACCCCTCACCTACGAGTGGCAGGTGAGCGGCAGCGCGGACTTCGCCGCCCTTCGAGGCAGCGGCACCACCAACGTCACGAATGCCTCATTGGACCTCTCCCCCAACACCCCCTTCCACTGGCGGGTGCGCTCCTTCGACGGGCTGGAGTCCTCCGGATGGAGCGAGGTGTGGACCTTCTCGGTCTCGAGCAACCGGCCCCCGTCGGTGGCATCGCCGCCGAGGACCAGCCTCTTCTTCTACGAGACCCGGGAGCTCAACCTGACGGCCTTCGGCTCGGACGCCGAGGACGGCACCAACCTCTCCTGGGACGCCGGGCTGACCGGGGGACCAGGCGTCGGGGGCGACCCGGCGCCCCTCCGGGTGGAGGTGGAGGGCCGGACGCTGAGGCTGGTCGCGGGAACGGTCGAGGGCACGTTCAATGTCACGCTCAGAGCGACCGACAGCGAGGGCTTCACGGGCAGCGCGGTGATGTTCGTCACGGTCTCGTACGCGCCGCCCAACCAGGCCCCCCGGATATCCCTGAACGGCTCCACCATCGCCGGCGGGAGCACCCTCCGTATCGACCTACTCAAGCACGTCTCCGACGAGGAGCCCCTCACGATCCGGTGGACGGTCCTCTCCAACAACACCCTCCTGAACGCCACCATAGAGGGCAACACACTTGTGCTCCAGGCCGGAAAGCCCCGGGCGGACGCGCAGGTGCAGCTGCGGCTCCATGTCACGGACCGGTACAACCTGACGGACCAGGCGTTCGTGGTCTTCACCGTGAAGGCTCCGAAACCGGCCGCGACCGGCGGCTTCCCGTGGTCCCTCGCCATCGCCGCCGTCGTGGTGGTGGTACTGGTGCTGGCGCTCGCCGGACTCGTATTGGCCCGCCGGGGCGTCCGCCGCGCGCCGGCCGCGGAGCCGGAGGACGAGGTGGTCCAGATGGACGAGGAGCCCGCACCGGCTGGGAGCTGGCCCCCCGGTCCGCCGGCTGGGCCGACCGATAGGTGGGCTCCCGGCCCGCCGGCCGCGCCGGCTCAGCAAAGGCCCCCTGGCCCTCCCGCCCCCCGGGCGCGCTACCCGCCGCAGGCGCCCGCCGGCCAGCCCCACCGACCGCCGGCGCCGAGGCCGCCGCGTCCCCCTGCAGTGCCGCCCCCCGAACCGGCCCGGGAGGACCTGCCGGTGCTAGAGGGCGTGGAGCCGGTCAGGCCCGAATCCCGCGTCCAGGCCCCGAGCCCGGCCAAGGGCGCCCGGGACCTCGACGAGATACTGGCATTGCTGAACAAGAAAAGATGAGCGGGCAGCGGTGGAAAGGCGCAAGGTGCAAGGCAAGGCGCAAGGCTTACGGCGCAAGGCTTAAGCCGCAAGGGGCAAGGAGTCAAACGCGAATCCCGTTCCTTCATCCTTGCGCCTTGTGCCTTCCCTTGCGCCTTGCGCCTTGCGCCTTCCCCCCGCTCCCCTTCCAAGCTACAATAGATTCTTCCGCACATGTTCCACGCCGTTGCGGAATATGGCCATGCCGTCGCCCTCGGGCGGGAGCCCCTTGCCGCGGCGGCGCAGGAGGGACCGGCGCCGGGTCCAGCCGTCCTGGTTTACGGGCTCTATCGCGCGCTCCGGGTGGGGCATCATGAGCAGCACCTGCTCCGACGCGAGAGCGGCGATGTCCTCCAGCGAGTCGTTGGGGTTTTGGGGGTAGCGCCCCCGGGCCGGGACGCCCTTCTCTGTGGCGTACCTGAGCGCCACGAGCCCCTCCGAGCGCAGCCGGCGGAGCACCCGCGGCGATGTGTAGAAGCGGCCCTCTCCGTGGGCCACCGGGATGTTGTGGAGCACGTCGAGGCCCTTCAGCCAGTGCGATCTTTGGCTCACCACCTTGAGGTGGATGTTGCCCCGGTCCTCAAAGCGCGCCGAGCTGTTGCAGGTGTAGGCCACCTCCGGCGGCCCCAGCGGCTCGCCGAACGCGGGGATGAGGTTCATCATCGTGCCCACCTGGTTGCCGTTGCACACGCCGAAGACCAGCCGGCCCTCGTCGAGGTGGCGCCGGAACGCCTCCCGCAGCGGGTTGAAGAGCACCTTCTTAGCGAAGATGTTCCCGGCGAAGGTGTCGTCGCCGAACGCGAACCCGCCCGGCAGCGCCAGGATGTGGTAGCGCCCGGCCCGCTCCCCGTCGAGCAGGTCGTTGAGGTGGACCCGCTCGGCGTCGGCGCCGGCCCTGCGGAGGGCCTCCTCGAGCTCCCGGTCGCACAGGATGCCGTGGCCGACCACCACCGCGGCGCGGGGGTTCACGGCGCGCCACCCCCGGCGTGCAGCTTGTGGGCGAACGTCGAGCGCCAGCTCCGCTTGAGCCGGGCCGCCTCCTCCCGGAGGATGACCTTCCCGCCCGAGCCCGTTACCACGACCGAGCGCGGCACGACGGTGCCGAATCGCGCGGCGCGCCCTCCCATCACCTTCTCGAACGCGGCGGCGTTCCCGGGGGCCACGCTCACCACGAACCGGGAGGCGCTCTCCGAGAAGAGCAGCCGGAGGTCGCGGTGCCGGTCGCCGGCCGGGATGTCGGAGGGCACCCTGCGAAGGTCGATGCTCGCCCCCAGGCCCCCGCCGAACGCCGCAAGCGAGAGCGCCGCGGCGAGCCCGCCCTTGGAGCACGCCTTGGCCGATTCCACAAGTCCGGCCCGCATCGCGCTATGGAGCGCCCGGTAGGTCTCCATCGAGGCGGGAAGGTCCACGCGGGGTACGTTGAGACCCGGCTCTCCCAGCATCTCGTGAAGCTCGGAGCCGCCCAGCTCGTCGCGCGTGGGCGGCCCGACGACGTAGACGATGTCGCCGGCCAGCTTGAGGTCGGCGGTGACGCAGCCGGCGGCGTCGGGGACGTGGCCGATGGTGGCGAACTGGATGGCCGGCAGGCCGAACACCCGGTGGCGGCGGCCCCTCGAGTCGAGTATGTTGCCCTGGATCTTCATGCTGTCCTTCCCCGAGATGGTCGCCACATCGGTGCCCGTCGCGAAGTCGCTCTGGGCCCGGGCCGCCCGGACGAGCTGGGCCGTCTTGTACTCCGGCTCGTCGCTCTCGTCGGCGAGCACGCCGGGCCAGCAGTAGTTGCCGTTGTTCGCGGCCCGGTCGGGGTCCGCCCCGACGGCCACGACGCGCATGAGCCCCTCGTTGGCGGAAAGCATCGCCATGGCGTAGGTGTCTATCTTGCCGAACGTCGGGTTGAGGCCGATGCCGCAGGCCACCGCGCCGGTCCGTCCGAACTCGAGCTTCTGCACGAAGGCGTCGCTGGGGACGTCCGAGCCCTCCCCGATGAACGCCGGCACCACCGTCCGGCCCTGGACGCGCGTGTCGTACTCGCGCTGGAGGAACTCCCGGCTCGCGACGTTCTCCCGCCTGAGCAGATCGTGCAAAAGCCTCCCGGGGCCCCTCCGGGCGAGCGCGTCCAGCGAGGGCTCCCGCAATCCCCGCTCCTCCGGCGTGCGCCATACCGCCCGCAGCCTCTTCTGCGGCACCCCCTTGTGCAGGAAGTCGATGTCCAGGTAGCCGACCGTGGCGCCCTTGTACAGGAGGTGGAAGTGCCCCGAGTCGGTGAACTCGCCGATGTCGCGCCACTCGACGTCCCATTTCTCGGCTATCTCGGCGAAGCGCCGCACGTTCGCCGGGTCGACGGCGAAGAACATCCTCTCCTGCGACTCCGACTCCAGTATCTCCCACGGGGCAAGCCCCTCGTACTTGAAGAGGTCCCGGTCCAGCTCTATCCTGGCCCCGCCGCTGTACTCCGACATCTCGCCCGCCGCGGAGCCGATGCCCCCCGCGCCGCTGTCCTGGGCGAAGTCGATGAGCCCCTCGCCGAGGGCCTCGAGCAGGAACTCCTGCACGTTCTTCTGCGTGTAGGGGTCGCCTATCTGCACGTGGCCCGCCGGCGTGCCCTCGGAGTACTCCTGCGAGGAGGCGGTGGCGCCGTGGATGCCGTCCTTGCCCACGCGCCCGCCCGCGACGATGATCCGGTCGCCGGGCCGGACCCACTTCTCGTAGCCGGGCCTTCCGGCCACCGTCTTGGGGATGAGCCCCGCCGCGCCGACGTAGACCAGGCACTTGCCCAGGTAGCTGTCGTCGAAGAAGGTGCCGCCTATCGCGGTCGGCACGCCGTGCTTGTTGCCCCCGTCGCGCACTCCCCGGTGGATGCCGTCGAGGAGCTGGTCGGGGTGGAGCGGCGGCCGGAGCGCGCCCTTGTAGAACGGCGAGCCGGTGCAGTAGCCCCACACCCCGAAGGTGAGCCGGGAGCCCCGCCCCGTGCCCATCGGGTCCCGGTACACCCCGACGATGCCCGTGATGGCCCCGCCGTAGGGCTCGATGAACGAGGGGCTGTTGTGCGTCTCGCACTTGAAGCAGAGGTAGTGGTCCGCCCCCGGGTCCAGGTCCACCACGCCCGAGTTGTCCCAGAGCACGGACTTTATGAAACCGGGCTTGCGCCTCTGGATGTCCAGCGTGGCCGCCCGGATGTACCGCCTGAAGATGCCCTCGGCTATATGCTCCTCCCGGCCGCCCTCGACGTAGGTGATGTCGGCGTTGAAGATCTTGTGCTTGCAGTGCTCCGACCAGGCCTGGCCCAGGTGCTCGAGCTCGACGTCCGTCGCCCTCCCGTCGAGGCCGACCCGCCGGCGCGCCTCCACGGTTTTGGGGCGGGAGAAGTGCTCGCGGATGCGCCCCATCTCCGCGATGTCCAGCGCCAGCATCCTTTCGGCGCTGAGTGCGAGCAGCTCCCCGTCGGGGAGGTCGAGGTCGTAGCGGCGCACGGGCCCGGGCGGGGGGACCCTCACGGTGGGCATGTAGGGCGCGATGCCCCGCTTCCATTTCGCGAACGACCAGATGCGGAAGGTCTGCACGGTATCGTTGGAGAAGAGGCCCGCCACCTTCCGAAGCTCCGCGGGCGAGAGGGCGCCGCGTATCAGCCGCTGGTGCTGCACCGCCACCCGCCGCTCGAACGGGAACGTGCGCCCGAGCACGTAGCCCGCCAGGAGCTTGGCCGACCGCCCCTCGGGGTCCATCACGCCCGGGCGGTACCCCACCTCGATGACGTGGTCGAACGGCCGGGCGGGCGCGGCCCCCAAGGTCGCGGTGTGCGTGACCGGGTGGGCGAGCTCGCCGGCAAAGCGCGACAGCTCCTCCGGCGGAAGGTCCAGGTCCTCGGTGAAAATCTTGCGGTACTCCACCCGCGCGCGCAGGCCGAAGCGGTCCCGGATGCGCCTTTCGTCGATGTGCCCCTGGGCGTCGAACAGTCCCGGCCTCAGAGCCACCTCGATGCGGTTTATGCGGACCCCGGCGGGCGAATCGCCAACTGGGCTATTATCTCTTTCTGCGGGTCCGGGCCCGCCTCCCGGGGCGCCCAGAACACGGCCAGCGTGGTGTGGGCCGAGCCGGTCACGGGGTCCTCCGGGACGCCCACCCGGGGCCCGAAAAAGCGCGACACGATGTCGGTTTGGTCGCCCTTCGCCGTCACCATGACGCCCCGGGCCCGGACCTTCGCAAGAAGCCCCATGTCCGGTCTCAGGCCCGCAATATCGGATTGCGTCCCGAAGAGGCACAGAAGGTCGGTCCTCCCGCGCCAGGTCTCCAGGGGCCGGCGGCCCAGCGCCCTGGCGAGCCCCGGGGGCGCCGGTTGCTCTCTCAGCCTGTCGGCCGGGAAGTCCAGGACTATGGCCTCGCCCTGGCGCATCGCGGTCAGTGTCCCGCTGCGCGGGCTTAAGAAGTCGATGCGGTCGGAGGAGCGGCCCTCGTGGTTGAAAAGGACGTGGGCCGACGCCAGAGTTGCGTGGCCGCAGAGGTCCACCTCGGTGACCGGCGTGAACCATCGCAGCCCGAAGCCCTGCCCCTCCGGCACGACGAAGGCGGTCTCGGACAGGTTGTTCTCGGCCGCGATGGCCTGCATGAGCCGGTCGGGGAGCCAGCCGTCCGAAAGGACCACGCCGGCCGGGTTGCCCGAGAATAGCCGGTCGGTGAAGGCGTCGACCTGGTAGAGCCTCAGCTTCATGCGCCGCATATGGACATCGGGGATGATTTTTGTTGCGGTGGGCCAAAGGCAGCGGGGGGATGGCGCAAGGCGCAAGGCGCAGGGCGCAAGGCTTGAGGCGCAAGGCGCAAGGCGCAAGGTGGAGGGTGCAGGGATGAAAGAGGGGGATTCGAGTTTGACTCCTTGCCCCTTGCGCCTTGCGCCTTCCCCCTTGCGCCTTAAGCCTCGCGCCTTGCGCCTTGCGCCTTGCGCCTCAAGCCTTGCGCCCTGCGCCATGCGCCTTGCGCCTTTCCACCGCTGCCCGATGCCCTCTGGCCCCGCGATCCCCCGCACCCCGCACCCTGCACCCCGCACCCTGAAGGCCGCCCGCCGCCTACTCCTCCTCGGGCTCGAACTTCCGTTTGGCCCAGGATTCGAGCATCAGCTGGGCCAGGCGCGAGAAGGCCATCTCGACGTTGAGGCCGGTCTTGGCCGATGTCGCCAGCACCGGGATGAGCCGGCGGCTGGCCAGGGTGCGGACGTCCCTGAGGTCGGTGGAGGAGGGCTCGGCCAGGTCGCACTTGTTGAGGAGGAACACGATGGGTATGTTGACCCTCGTGCGGTCCGCCATCGAGATGGTCGACTTGAGGCTCTCCAAGGTGTTCTTCCTCGTGAGGTCGGCCACCGCCAGCACGCCCTCCATGCCCTTCATGTGCATCTCGTGGAAGGCGCGGTACTCCTTCTGTCCGGCGACGTCCCAGATCATCAGCGTCAACCGCGCCCGGAGGTCCCGCCCGGGGAGGTCCACCACCATTTCCTTTTTGGTGATCTTGGCGCCGATGGTGCTCAGGTAGTGGTCGTCGAAGAGGTCCATGACGAAGCGCCGGACGAGGCTGGTCTTGCCGACCCCCGGGTCCCCTATCAGGCACACCTTCTTAATCAGCTGGTACTCGTCCGTCAGCCCCACCGCCCCCCCATCGTCAACCCTTCCTGCGGCGCATCAGCGCCAGGCCGGCCCCGGCCGCCGCCACAGCCACCAGCACCACCGCCGCGATGATCGGGGCGGTCAGGTCGGCCGCGGCCGCCGGGGCGGCCGGCCTTGTGACCGAAAGCGTCCTCATCGGGGTCGCCGCCGGTCCCGTGTCGCCCGCCTGGGCCACCACCGCCAGGGTGTGCGCCCCCGGGGTGGCCTTCCAGTTGAAAGAGACGGTCTGCGAGGAGCCCGCCGGGAGGCGGTCCAGGACCAGCCTGTCCGAGGCGTTGCCGTCGATGATGAGGGTGACGTTCACGGAGAGCGCGTCGCCCTGGCCGTCATTGGTGACGGTCACCGACAGCACGATCTCCGACCCGGCCAGAAGCTCGCCCTGGACCGAGAGCTCGCCCACCGACAGCCGGGGGGGAAGGACCACCGGCTCCCCCAGCCGAAGCTCCATCGAGAGCCGGTTGTTGGTCTCGTCGAGCTCGGCGATCTCGTTTCTGTAGTCGACGCTGGCGTTGAGTATGTACATGCCCGGCTGGAAGCTCGCCGTCCCCCTCGAGACGTTCACCGTGACCGACCGCCCCACGGCAATGGAGGGCACCGGCGCCGGCGATTCCATGAACTTGAGCAGGGCCACTCCGTTGTCGAGGTAGATCATCACCGAGCTAGGCCCGCAGTCGAGGTTGCCGGCGTTCTCGAGGAGTATCCGCAGGGTCAGGGTGTCCCCCACTCGCGGATCGGCAGGGTCCGCGACGATGCGGCTGACCCGGAGATCGGGGGCAGGCGGGGGCGGCAGGAGCGAGAGGACGTCCGAAAGCCGGTTGTCCTCCGGGGCGACGTCGTCGGGAATCCCCAGCAGCGTGAGGTTGAATGTGTAGTTACCGGATGGCAGCCCTGTCGTGGCCCAGGCGAGGGTGACCGGGGCGGACCGGCCGCGGTCCAGGGCGCCGATGGCCCGGTGGTCGACGGGCAGGCCGTTGACGTCGAGCGAGAGGTTGGTCGCCGGCGAGGGAATGGAGCCCAGGTTCCGGACCGACACCGAGAACACGACACCGTCGCCAGCCCGGGGGGGCCGGGGCGATATGGTCAGGTTCTCAAGACCAAGATCCATCTCACCCCTGATCTCGATGTCCAACCGGAAGTTGTTGTTCGTCTCGTTGAGCTCGGGGACGACATGCCCGCTGTCGATTTGGAGCCGGAGCTCGTGGGGGCCGGCATGGAGCCCGCCCGTGTCCCAGAGGAACCGCTGGTCGCTTCCGGCCCCCGGCTCCAGCGCCGGAACGGGCCGCAGCATGGCCGGCGAGGCGGAGAAGTCGACGAAGACGGCCATCTCGCAGGCGCGGGAGGCCAGCCCCCCGTCGTTAAAGACCTGAAGCGACACCTGGACCGACTGGTCGACGAGAGGGGACGGGGGCTCCCAGCTGACGTTGCGCAGGACCAGGTCGGCCATTCGCACCGGGCGCAGCGCGAAGGTCCGCTCGGTGTCGATGTTCCCGGCCGACAACCGGAAGGTGTGGTCCCCGACGGGGAGCATGCCGGTGTCGTTCTCGGCGCCGAACGAACGGTTCTCGCCGGGGTCCAGCCGGGGGACCCTCTCCCGGAAGAACTCGTAGCCGTCGAGGAACGCCAGGACGGTGAAGTCCTCGGCCGGGCGGGGGCCGCCGTTGCGCAGGCTCCAGGTCGCGTTGAGTGTGTCGCCGACATGGATGCCCGCCGGCGACAGGACCAGCGAGACGAGCCCGAGCTCGAAATCCGGGGCCGACACCACGACCTCGCGGGTGCCGTTGTTGTTGTCCCAGGATTGCTCCCGGATGCTCGTGAACAGGAACTCGGGGTTGACGTGGACCAGGAGGGCGTGGGTGCCCACGGAGAGGCCGGAGGTGTCCCATTCGAAGGACACGTTCTTGATCTCGGAGAGGTTGGTCGTGGTGACGTCGACGTACCCGATGGTGCTGTCCACGCTGTCGTTGTAGATGTACACGCGGAAGAACCTGGCCTGCGCCTCGCCGATGTTGGTGAAGCTCACGTTGACGGTCACCAGGTCGCCCTTGACGGGCGCCGGGGGGTCGACCGAGAATCCCACGAGGGCCAGGTCCGGGAGCCTGGGCGGCCCGAGCACCTGGTCGAACAGGAACTCGTTGTTGGTCTCGTCGGACTCGATCACGCGGGAGTTGTGGTCGACCCTGACCAGGATTTTGTACACCACCCCCTCGTGATATTCGAATGTCTCAGTGGTGGCGGTGGCCCAGCTGACCGACACGTTGGTGGTGTTGCTGGCCGAAAGCGAGGTGACCGTGGAGGTCCCTATCAGTCTCGAGGTGTTGTTGAGGTAGAACGCCACCCCGAACGATCCGGCGTCGGCGTCCCCCTGGTTGATGACCGTGACATTGATCCTGATCGTGTCCCATAGCCTGGCCGGGTCCGGGTTGGTGGCGAAGCTTTCGGCCACGACGGTCAGGTCGGGGGCGGCGCGCCCGGAGGCGCCGCTTTCCGGTCCGGCGGCCAGGGCGGGCGGAATGCAAAGCGAGGCCAGGATGACCAGCGCGCAGACCGTTCGGTTCCGGGCTCCCATGGGTCCAGGCTCCCAATATCATATGTTGTATAACCTGGGGGTTTCTAAACCTTGTGGCGCAGGGAAAAAAGGGTGGGTGTGAAGAAAGGGGCAGCGGGCAGCGGGGAGCGGTGACTTAACGGCGCCCGTCGCCCCCTGCTCCCCGCTGCCCGCTGCCCGCTCCCCTCTGCATCGCCGGTCCTCGCCAGGACAGGGCTCAGTTCTCCGCATCCGCCGCGAGCCAGTTGCTGCAGGGGCGGCATAAGCGGGGCGCTCCCGGCGCCCTCTCGCGGACGTTCATCCGCCGCCGGCAGTTGGAGCACACGAATGTGCGCGGGTACAGGTCGCCGCCCTGCCCGCCCGGTACGGGCGGGGCCCAGTCCATGTGCCCCCGGATGCCCCGTTCGGATGTCACGTCCTCAACGCCTGCTTCCCTCACTCCCTCGACAACCGTTTCCGCGTTGACCGTCATGCTTCACACCTCTGTGAATGATTAGGGCCGTTGTGGATATAAGGTCGGTAGATTGGAAGATTCGATACAATCGTTCGAAAGGGATTTAATAGCAGAAGCCCGGGGCGCGCCGGACCGGCCATTGCCTTCCGTCGGGGAGCGACCCGGCTTCAGGCGCTGCGCGGCACCTTTCGGCGCCAGAACCTCCACCAGACGAAGAGGCCGGCCGCGACGGCCAGCCCCAGACCGAGCGGCAGCAGCAGCCCGCCGTACGACGGCCCCGGCCCGGCGCGCAATCTGAGCGTCACCGTCTCCCAGCCGGTCATGTTGTCGCGGTTGGTGACCAGCAATGTGAGATCGTAGGTTCCGGGCTTCCCGTAGGTGTGGCTGGCGTCGGGGTCCATCCCGGAGTCGTTGCGGCCGTCGCCCCAGTCCCAGGAGTAGTCGACGATGCCCCGGCCGTTCTGGTCGAACGAGTTGCGGCCCGTGGCCGACACCCTCAGGCCGTCGACGGAGTGCTCGAGCCTCGCCACCGGCCCCACGCCCTCCCTCAGGAAGGGGCCGCCGTCCTGCCGGGCCACCATCACCTTGGACTGGTACTTCCCGGGGCCGTCGTTCCCGTCCAGCCCGAAGGTGATGATGAGCCGCCCCAGCTCGTCGACGTCGCAGCTCAGGTAGTCGCCCAGGTCCCGGTCGGCGGTCCCGCTGGCGCCCGACGTCCGGATGGTGCCCCCGTGGACCGCCGGCATCACCGTTGAGTGGTAGAACGTCGCGTTGGGCGCGAAGACGTCCGTGCACACCGCCGCCTTGACATCCCAGGTGGCGTTCTCGAGCTCGTCGGACATGCCGGTCAGGTTCGTCTCGTACCAGGCGAGGCCGGCGCGGCCGTCGCCCCCGGCCGCCACCCAGGGCAGCACGCGCGTCCCGTCGCCCGAGGTCGCCGTAAGGAAGCGCCAGCTTAGGGCCTTATCGGGGCTCACCGCCAAAGTCACGTTGCGCTGGTCCGTCCAGGCCAGGTAGAGGTTCCCGGCCTCGTCGACGTCCCCCACGACGAATATGCTCTGGAAGTCGTCCGGCGAGCCGTCCATCACAGGTTTGCGAGTGAAGCTGCGGGCGCCGTCGGTGGAGACCCAGACCTCGAGCCCGCTCGTGGCGGTGTTGGGGAGGTACACCGTCCCGTCGTGCGGGTCCACCGTCATGACGTCGCGGGCGTGGGTGTCCGCCGTGATGGCCCTCCCGCGGTTTGCGGGCTTCCAGCCCAGCCCCAGGCTCGTGAACTCCGAGGTCATTATCCAAAGGCCGGTGGGAATCTGGTTGTAGCTCATGTAGAGCGTCTCGGCCTGCTGGATTCCCGAGCCGCCCACGGTCGGCCCCATCGAGAGCCACTGGCGGTCGTCTATGGGCGTCACCGAGGCCAGCGGGTTGCGCACCCAGGTGAAGCCGCCGTCGCGGGAGGCCTGGATCGTGGCAGTTATCAGCAGCAGGTCGGTGTAATATATGACCCCGTCGCGCGTGACCGCGGTGTAGGAGTCCCCCGAGCCTCCCCAGCTGCCGGTCACGATGCCCTTGGACCGGAAGGCCCAATTCTCGCCGTAGTCCTTGGAGACATATAGCCAGCCGCTCTCCTGGCTGCCCAGGCCCGTGGGCGAGTCGACGTAGTACCACTGCCGGCCGTCCACGCCGGGCGCGGCCAGTATGTGCGGCTCGAAGCCGCCGCCCACGGAGTCGGGGACCTCGATGACCTTGAAGCGCATCGAGGAGGTGGCGTTGATCAGCTGGGCGGGCTCGACCTCGGCGGCCTCCGCCGCCCAGGGGCCGGCGGGGCACGGGACCGGCAGGACGAGGGCCAGCATGGAAAGTGCCAGCAGCCGGGCGGCATGCCGCCTCCTGTTCGTCGTTACCCTTCCCGCTCTCCCGACGCCGGCCATGGGTCCACACTCCCCGCCGCTCGCGAACCGGGCGCTCCCCTCTTCCCGGAGGTACAGAACCAACGACAATATATTCTTATTGGGGAGCGGGCGACCTAGGATAGGTTTAAGTTCGCACCGGCCAATGGAGAAAACGGTCCGTATGAGAAAGGCAGCGATGGCGGTCCTGCTTGTGGCGATAACCGTGCTGGCCGGCCTGAGCGCGATGTTCTACAGACCGGCCGCCCCGCCGGCGAGGCCCCCCGGGCGCCCCGGCATCCCGATATGGCCCTACATCGACAACGTCACCAACCAGGACAACTTCCCCCTCTCCACCGGCCCCAGGCCCTCGGCCGAGACCCACGCCATGGTGAACCCCCGGGACCCCAAAAACATCGTCGCCTCGTCCAACGACATGAACAATCCTTCGCAGGACACCTGGCTCCACTACTACACGACGAAGGACGGCGGGAAGACCTGGTCGGACAAGATAGTGCCCGGCTACCGGGGCGGCCCGCCCTCGGTGCTCACCGGGTTCGGCACCTCCTGCGACCCGGCAATCGGGTTCGATCTGAACAACAACGTCTACCTGGCGGGCGTCGGGTACAACCGCCACACCTACGTTCACACCGGGAGGGCCAACTGCATCTTCGTGGCCCGCTCCTCGGACGGCGGCGACAACTTCGACCAGGTCTCCATAGTCCACCAGTCGATGTTCAACCAGATGCAGTTCAACGACAAGGAGTGGCTGGCGGTCGACCTCCAGAACGGCAACGTCTACGTGACCTGGACCATATTCTCGGCGGGCAACCTGATAGCCACCATCGTCTGCAGCCGCTCCACGGACCAGGGCCGGACCTGGACCCGCCCCAACAAGATCGCCGACCTCACCGCGGACCTGGGAGCGCAGGGCTCGTTCGTCGCCGTGGACAGAAACAGCACGGTGCATGTCGTGTGGCGCGATTTCAACACCGACGCGGTGCACTACTCGCGCTCGACCGATTTCGGGGACAGCTGGTCGGCCGTCCGACCGGTCATCTCGATGGTGCCCCAGCCCTACAACCTGCCCAACGGCACCTACCGCACGCCGACGATGCCCGTGATGGCCATCGACAGCACCGGCGGCCCCCACGACGGGAGCATCTACGTCGCCTGGAACGACTATTCGACCGGGGATTCGGACATCCTGCTCGCCGTGAGCCGGGACCTGGGCGAGACCTGGAACGAGACCTACGTGCGCGTCAACAACGACACCGCAGGCAACGGGGCCGACCAGTTCTTCCCGGCCATGGTGCTTTCGGACCAGGGCTGGGTGCACCTGATGTTCTACGACCGGCGCTACGACCCCAACCACACCCTCATAGGCGTCACCTACGCCGTCTCGGTCGACGGCGGACAGAACTTCAGCATCAACCTGCGGGTGGGGAACACCCTCTTCGACGGCAACCTGGGTGGTCGAGCCTATTGGACCGAGATGCTCCCGGGCGGCGATGTCGGCTTCGTCGGGGACTACCTGGGCATAGCGGCCAACAACAACACGGCCTTCCTGACCTGGTGCGACTGCCGCAACGCCGGCCCCGAGGACGGGAACTCGGACATCTACGCCTCGATGGTGGTGTTCGCCGACCAGAAGGGCAGCGTCAACGACACCTACAATCACCTGGAAAAGTACGGGCCCGGGAGGTGAGCCGTTGAAGTGGAGCAAACCCCCCGGGGAACTGGTGCGCTCTTTCGAGGAGAAGGTCGCCGGCATCGACTGCGAGAGGCGCAAGCTGTTCGGCTACCCCTGCGCGTTCATCAACGGCAACATGTTCTTCGGCACCTTCACGGACGGCCTCTTCCTCCGGCTGGGAGAGAAGGGCGCCGGCGATGCGCGGGCCAGGCACGGGGACATCCGGCCTTTCGAGCCCCGGGCCGGCCGGCCGATGCGCGAGTACGTCGTCCTGCCCGAAAGGGTCCGCCTGGACGACTCGCTCCTCGACCCCCTGCTGGAGGCGGCGCTGAGGTACGTCAGGACGCTTCCGCCAAAAAACAGGAAATAGCCGCCTCCGGGGGATGCCAGGCAGCGTTCTTCGGCTTCGCCAGTTGTTCAACTCTGAACGAGTTCATATAAAAAGCCATAAATAGTGTGTCTATTATATGCCATACGGTGACACAAGATGACACCAGATGACAGGGCCAATCAGCAGTCCGACACCGGTCCCGAGACGGGCGTCGAGTACCGGGCGACCATACGCTTCCCGAAGAAGGACTACGAGTTCATGCAGATGCTCATCGAGAAGGGGGAATACACCAACGTCACCGAGATAGTCAGGGACGCGGTCAAGAGGTTCCGTCTGGAGTGGAGCGACGTCGAGGCGATGCAGCGGTTCATGCCGATGATGCCGGTGAGGGGCCGGATGATGCCCATGATGCAGGAGATGTGCCGGCAGATGTCCGGTGACCGCCGGGAGAGGAAGGGAGGAGATTGAATGGGCGTGAAGGAATGGTACATGGACCGGATGCTCGACAGGATGAGCCCGGAGGAGAGGAAGGGGATGATGAACAGCATGATGGACAAGTTCTTCGAGCGCCTGACCCCGGAGGAGAAAAAGGAGCTCCTGAACTCCATGATGCCCCGGATGATGGACAAGATGCTCGAGGGGACCACCGCCGAGGACAGGCTGGGCATGATGATGACGATGATGCCGACCATGATGTCCCGGATGTTCGGCGGGGGGGAGGGCGGGGCCGGGGCGCCGTTCGACATGCCGGCCCTCTTCGGGGGGACGGGTAGGGAGAGTGATGGCAGCGGGGCCCGGGGGGATTTCCGTCCCTGGGAGTGCTGCCCGTGCAGGCACCTTTGCGAGCAGGGAAGGAAGGATCGCGCGCTCCCCCCGACCGTTGAGGGCGGGTCAGACGGTTCCCATTGAGACCTGGCGGCGAAGCCGGACATCCGGGCCCGGCCGGCAACCATTATATCTACACTAGTTCGTAGCCCTCCCTGACAGGTGAGGGTTTTTATGTCCGGCGTGCCTCATAGAAGAACCTCCCGTCCGCTCGGAACGTTGCTCGTCCTCGTGTTCGCGCTGTCGGCGCTGTCTCCCTGTGCCGCCTGTGACCACCCGGCGGCCGGCGCGCCCCCGGAGGGACGCGCCCTCGTCCCCTGGTGGGACTACAACTGGAATTACCGGGCGTCGGTGACGATCGACAACACGAAGCTCCAGTCGCCCCTGAGCGACTACCCCGTGCTCGTCAACATCAGCGCCCCGGAGCTGGTCTCCGCCGGAAAGCTCAGATCGGACGGGGGGGACGCCCGGTTCGCCGACTCGGACGGCAAGACCCAGCTGGGCTATTACCGGGGCTCCGAGAGCGATTTCTGGGTGAAGGTCCAAAACATCCCGGCCGGCTCCAAGAAGACGATCTACTTCTACTACGGGAACCCGTCGGCCACCTCCAAGTCCGACCTGAACGTGACCTACATCTTCAGGGAGGACTTCGAGGGCGGCTCGCTCGACTCCAGCAAGTGGGAGGTCGCGGACGGCTCCTGGACCATCATTTCCGACGGGGGCAGCAGGGTCCTGCAGGGGACGGGCGCCGGCGGCTCCTCCTGGGCCCGAAGGACAATCCGCCTCAAGCTGCCCAACGACGAGACGGTGAAGGACCTCGCGGTGGAGATGGACTGGCGCGTGTCGGAGGACAACACGCTCGCGAACTTCATCTACCGGGCCCAGACGACCTCGATAGCGTCCTCGGACCGGTGGTGGGGGCGCATCGAGAGCCGCTCCAGCTACGGCAAGGGGTTCAACCTGCTCAAATCGGTCTCGGGCGGCGAGACGCACATCGGCAACCGCGTACCGGTCAACCCGGTCACGACCTACAACCATTACCACATCAAGGCGTCCGACACGACCCACACTCTGGCGGTCAGGGGCATCCTCTCGTCCGACTACACCGACGGGAGCGTGAACCAGGCGGGCTACCTGGGGCTCCAGGTTGAGCTCAACTCCCTCTACATCGACAACATCCTTATACGCAAGTACTTCTCCCCTGAGCCCTCGTCGAAGCTCGGAGCGGAGGAGTACCCGTTCAAGTTCCTGTCGGCGGAGGTGTCCTCCCAGGCGCCCAACGAGGGGGAGGAGGTCCTGGTGAACGTCACCTTCAACAACCCGACCTCCAACCCGATATCGTTCGAGGTGGCGCTCCACGAGGGCGCGGAGCGCGCCGACGCCTCGGTCGTGGAGAAGCGGCCGGTGACGCTGGGGCCCGACGGGGACAAGCTGGTCCAGTTCGCCTGGACGGCCGAGGGCGGGAACACCGTTCTCTGGGTGGAGCTCGACGGGTCGCCGCTTGCCTCGTTCCCGATGACCGTGAACTGGCTTCCCGTGCTGGACTACATCCCGGACCAGCGGTTCGTCCAGGACCAGGCGGTGACGCTCCGCTTCACGGCCCGCGACAAGGACGGCGAGGCGCTCTCGTGGTCCGAGGACTGCCCGCTTTTCAACTTCACCAGGACCAACGCCACGGGCGCCGAGGCGGCCTTCAGGCCGACCAACGACGATGTCGGCGCCTACGTCGTGA